>DATMYU010000654.1:0-3987 GCA_035560775.1 Desulfosporosinus sp. | reverse complement strand
CATATATGTTTACTTTAATTTACTTGATGTTTTGTGTCTTGTCAATAAGCAATTAATAATCCGAAATATAGGCAAATGGGCTTCTTTCATACCATTCCGCCTTATAGGGAAGTCGAATGTTTTCTTGCAGCTTTTGCTGATATGACGGATTAGTTAGCGCCTTTACTGCTCTTCTGGCTACTTCAAAAACCCCTTTGTAGCCAAAATAATAATTTCCTTGGCTAAAAATAGGTAACGTCGGTATCCCTAACTTCCCTGCGATGATATTACTGCTGCTGTGAGCCAGCGCCAAATCCGGTTTTGCTCTTTTTAATAAGTTTGCCAATTCAAAGGTCTGCGTCGTTGCAATATTCACCTCAATTTCGGGATCATCTTTCAGAAGCTTGGCATAGATGTCATCCCCATATTGATCGTAATGATGTCCCCGTAGACCAGCAATTTCGCAGCCAAATTCTTTCATTAACATGGCTGTCACAACGACCCTGATTTCTCCACCAGTTACGAAAACCTTTTTTCTCTGTAACTTAGATCGAAAAGGCTCCAGTCCTTTTTCCAGAATAGCGACTTCAGCTTCAGCAATCTTTGACGCCTGCTCCTCTAAACCAAATTCCTTGGCCACATCCAAAAGCCAGTCTGTCGTATTTTCAATCCCGATCGGCATATTTTTGATCAGGTAGGGCATCCCAAACCGTTCCTCCAGGAATTTGAGAAAATAGTCATCATGTGTAGGGCAAAGACTAATATTTAAGGCTGCATTGGTGAGTTCTCTAAATGAATCAGGGTGGGCAAAATTTGGATAAAATTTCACCTTTAACCCCAACGCGTTGAGGAGTCTCTCCAGCTCCAGTTCATCTAGCCTGCCGATAGAAAAAGCGTTGAAGATATTCACGGTTCTTTTTCTATCATACTCTCTCTTCAAAACATCTAATTCGTCCACTATGATTCTCTCCTCATCTTTTTCCTGTAACTCAAGCCCACGGGCGATCCCATGATAAACGGCATCATAGGCTGTAGCTGAGATTTTTGTCCGAAAACCTTCGCAATGGACCAAGATAATTTTGGCATTCACCTGCCCTTGAAGCTGTGCTACCACTTCATTTACATCGTCTCCAATAATTCCTGTCGCGCAGGTTGTCAATACCACTATCGCAGCCGGTCGGTGCAAGGAATCTAATTTGATAATCGCTTCTCTTAATCTTGCCTCGCCACCGTTGACAATGTCGTTTTCATCCAGATTGGTAGAGACCCAGATTAATGGTTTCTGATTCATCCCCCGGCTTTTTAAGCCATTGATGAAGTTTTTGTCTGTTTGTGAAGAGTTGCCGCACCCTACCGGTCCATGCTTGATAATCACAATATCAGGTATGGTATTAATCATAGAAAGAGCCAATCCCATTTGGCAGTTGCAAGTCTGGCTGAACCCGCGCTTTTTGTTCACTAAGCACCCATTGCCGGAATGATTTACAAGATCGCATACTCTTCCGCCGAAGGCTTCGATGGCCTTCAATCTGTCCTCCCTGATCGGGGGTATTTTCTGGTCAACCAACCCCATGTGCTATTTCTCTCCTCTCAGCAATACATCCAATAGGTCTTCAAACAGATGAAGCCCTCCTCTGAATCCGGCATACCCTTTATCGAGCACCGCTCGATCCACAATTGGATAGCTGACGCTCAAACTTTTGGCTTTCAACTCACTCGCCAAGTCATTGTCCTGTGAGCTTCCTAAAACAAACAACGGACTAGGCGCAAATAAATACCGGTCATAGGAATAAAGCTGCCTGCCCTCCGTAAACCTGGCTTGAATTTGTGAGGTGTCCGTTTCAAAGACCAGCTTGGGAGCTTTAAGATTTTTAAAATCTTTAAAAGACGCGCTGAGGGTCTTTTTTTGTTCGTCATTTAAGTCGTCAGTAATGACTGTCAACTCAGGGATCCACCCCAGATCATCCGCCAAGAACCTAGTAAAAGAGTAATAATAATTAGCGTTGGAGATCACGATAGCATACTGCTGTAAATCCCCATCCAAATAGCTGTCGGATACTCTCTCAATATAACGGTAATAGCGCTTTTTTTCTTTGGCTACGGCCTGATCCACGACTTCCTTTTGGATATTGAAGAATCCGGCGATACGATACAGGAATTCTTCCGTCGCAGTCGGACCCACAGGAATATCTTCTACGACATAAGAAGTACCATGCTTTTCCTGAAAACTCTCGGCCGCTTCGATCCCGTAGACCCGGGAAAAGACAATATTTAAGGAAGCTTCTCCTGAGGTGAACAAGTTTTCTAGGGTTTCGTCATAGCTGAAAAATGTGTTGCCTCTAATGCCCAGCAGTTTTAACAGTCGTTTAATTTCCTCGAGATCCCCTCGAAAGAATGGATCATGACCCGGAACGATCCCCCATATGTTCACTAGCTTGTCAATTTTTATTGTTGCTTTCGGCACATAATCGGTAAATAGCGTCTGCAATACCAGATCATACCCTTTATAAGAATTTCCTCTGAAGCCGCCGGTGTTGGTTACGACAATCGTTTTCTCCTGACTTTTGAATTGGTTGGCAACCGCTTTCGGGTCATCGCCGATAATTTCCGTCATGCACCCTGTAACAACAACAAACAATTTGCCATCTAGAATTTCCAAGGTGGACTGGATCTGTTCTTTAAGTCGATCATCACCGCCAAAAATAATTTCATTTTCTGAAACATTGGAACTGGGCATCGATAGACCCCCGCAATAGCCAGAGCCGTAAAACCCTCCTGCCTGCTGCGCTCCAAACAGGTTGCCGCCGCACCCGCTGGCAGCATGGATAATCGGAACGGTGTCAGGCAAGGATGTAATGGTTTCCAGTGCACCTCCCAAAGCACATGAAAACCTTGGTCTTTCAACATAATGTGACATTCTTGGACATCTTCCTTTCTCAGTTACCTACTTTTAGTAGTGTTATCTTTAGGAATTCTGTGAGTTGGTAATGATTTCGGTGTAGATATCCTCTAACAATCTCAGTGCACCTTCATAGCCAACATAGGTCGTATTTAGAACCAATCTGTCCGCCACTGGCATGGAAACGGATAAATGAAATCCGTTTATTTTCTTGGCAAAGACTCTTTCCCAAGCGCTGCCAATCAGCAATACCCGTCCGCTGAATTCAATCTTTTCGATTTCTTCCTGTACCCATCCGCCATCATTGGAAAACAGAACCTCGGCCTGAATTCCGTCATTGAATTTGGTGAACTCGTCTTTGATCCCCTCCTGATATTCCAGAGTGACGCCATCCGTAATGAATTGTTTTTCCAGCATTAGTCCTAAATCATTGATCAGAAATCTTGTGATCCCCAAACTGTAAAAACTATCCGCAATCGTAATAAAGCGATTGGGGGCTTATACCGCCTGTATGCCTCCCTGATCGTGTCCTTCAGTTTTTCGGTCGCGCCAAAAACGGTATCTTCCATCGACATATTCGTGCTGAAAAACCCAATATTTCGCGGCGTCCAATTTTTCCAGCCTCTGGTTTTTTCCGACCATTTAGTCAAGGTGTTTCCGCCAATCGCATCTGCAGCACAGCCAACTGGTGCATGGTTGACAATGACTGAGTAATAGATCTCCGCAAGATAACCCTGTACGCTGCCTGACATGCAAGAACTTGCCTGAGAAAAGCAGCGTCCGCTATTTTTCAGTGCGCACCCTCCACTCTCGGATATTAAATCCTTAACTATCCCTTTGAAACCTATGATGGATCCTAGCCTATGTTCACGAATCGCTATTTCTTTTTCGAGAATACCTGTTGACATGATACTTTCCTCCCTTTTGTTCTGCTTCGGCCTCATTACACCTTATTTTCACATAATGAACTTGTTGATTACTGGTTCAATCTACTAAGCTCAGAGACGCTGATCGGATCATTCCTTTGCCATCCATATCAAAAGGCCACATCCCATCGACGATAGAATGTGGCCTCCAGTTTTCTAGTTGGCACAATTGTAATTTTATAT
>DATMYU010000653.1:0-8745 GCA_035560775.1 Desulfosporosinus sp. | reverse complement strand
CTCGCTATCCTCGTAGGGAACGATTATCGCGCTCTACTCCATAACAGCGCTCGAAACCCCTGCGTCACCCGCGTCGAGGTTTGGATCATCCCAAGCCATTAGAGAACCATCTTCCGCCAGATCATAAATGACCACTTTGTCTGTTTGAGTCGTGAATTCGACGCAACAATCCCAACAATAAAACTGCTCTACTCCCACTTTTCCGATGGCACGTCCTGAGCATACTGGACAATTCATAATCGTGAACCCCCTTCATTTTCCTGATCCAAGGGGGATACTTGGTTGTCCACGATTAAGATATCTTTGCCATCCACCATGACATGTGGTTGTAAGATCATCCCCCTGCCATGAAAAAGGTCCGCGAATAATCCGTCAGAAATCTCAAATCCTACCATTTTCTCCACGGAGTCATCGAGAAAAACATCTTCAATCCTTCCTCTTGCGTCTCCACCTTGGGTATAGACCTCATTCCCCATTTTATCAGACCACCGCGTCCCAGTAAGATCTTCTACCATTGTTTCACGAACGGTTATGGCATCCTTACCTACCGCAGCAATCGCTTGCCGAGGAATACCTTTTGTCGACTGGAAGAAGTGCCCGCCTTCTAAGAGAATTCCAACAACCTCATCTTTGTTATCATCAAGGACCACATCCTGTACCCAACCAATCGAGCCCCCGCTTTTCAAATCCAAAACAGGTAGTCCAATAATCTCTCGAGTGCGCCGCAAAAGTCTCCCCCCTCGCTAACAAAACCTCTATTTGTACTATGCCCAAGTCCTTCCCGAATCATGCTTCGTCTACTAAAATTTAATTAACTTTTACGTTAACCGATATAAAGAAAAATTGGCTAGCGCCTGAAGACACTGTCTTCGCACGTATTAGTCATTCTGTCAGCCGCAGGCGCTGGCCATGGACGGCCAAGTGTCCCTGTTGCCAAGGATGGCGAGAAGGGACCGCCGACGGCCGCCTAGTTGCGCTTATACCACCCGAATTATGCTACCCAAAACTTATGCTTTCTGTGTAGGTATAAAGAAAACTTGTTTTAGTTCAGAAGGAGTTTCAAACTTCTTCTGGGCTAAAGCAAAACTTATCCTGGGACTTAATTCGAGATTCAAACTACGAACCACGAGTCAGCGCCGACCTCGAGGATCCGAAATGATGATTCCCCCGCCAAGCACTAAATCTTCTTGATAAAAAACGACCGCTTGACCCGGGGTCACAGCACGCTGCGGTTCATCAAAACGAACCATTACACCATAGTCTGCCCCAATTTCCCCGGGATACACAGTAGCGTCAGCTCCTAATGAATTATACCGAATCTTAGCTTTGACCCTAAGCGGTTCTGTCAAAGTCGGAATTGATATCCAGTTTAGATCAATTGCCCAAAGCGTATCGGTATAAATATCCTTGTCTTCTCCCAAAACAACCTCATTGCGCTCGGGATTCAGACCGATGACATACATTGGTTTACCAAAGGTAGCCCCAAGACCCTTCCGCTGCCCAACCGTGAAGTGAATAATCCCCGCGTGCTGTCCCAAACTATTGCCTGATAAGTCTACAAAATGTCCAAGTTTCTGCGGTACTCCTGACCGCTCTCGAACAAACGAAGCATAATCATCGTTTGGAATAAAACAAATCTCCTGGCTGTCCGGCTTGTCCCCGACCCCTAAACCTCGTTCTCTAGCCATAGCCCGAATTTGCTCTTTCGGGTAGTCTGCTAAGGGAAAAAGAGTATGGGCCAGTTGATCTTGTGTCAACATGTAAAGTGCGTACGTCTGATCTTTACGTTCATCAGCACTCTTACTTAAGAGATATCGTTCACTCCCTGAATCACGCAACACATGCCCATAATGGCCGGTGGCAATGTAGTCTGCTCCCAATCCACGAGCTTTACGAAGCATCTCGCCAAATTTGACATACTTGTTGCAAGCCAAGCAGGGGTTGGGAGTTTCTCCCGCCAAATAAGACTGTGTGAAATAATCCACCACAGTCTCCTCAAAATACGAACGCAAGTTCATAACGTAATGGGGAATTCCCAACACAAAAGCAACCCGCCTGGCGTCATCAATGGCAGAATTGGAGCAACAACCCCCTTCAGTCTCCATACCCGTCGCTTCCCAAATCTGTAACGTGACCCCGATCACATCATATCCTTGTTCGATAAGCAAAGCGGCGGCCATGGAACTATCCACACCGCCGCTCATACCGACAACTACTTTTGGTTTCGTTGTTAGACCCATAACCATCTATTCCTTTTTTTGTTGTTTTTCTTTGTAGTCTTTGATAGCCTCATGAAGTGCATCAGCAGCCAAGTTAGAACAATGCATTTTCACATCAGGAAGTCCGTCCAAAGCCTCGGCTACCGCCATATTCGAGATTTCCAGTGCTTCGTCAATTGATTTTCCTTTGACCATTTCTGTAACCATACTACTGGTGGCAACTGCCGCACCGCAGCCAAAGGTTTTGAACTTCACGTCTTTAATAATGTCTCCCTCGACATCCAAATAAATACGCATAATGTCTCCACATTTAGCATTCCCGACCTCACCGATGCCATTTGCATCTTCAATTTCGCCACAATTGCGCGGATTATTAAAATGGTCCATTACTTTTTCTGAATACATTTTTAATCTCAACTCCTTATTATTGTGCTTTGCTAGCCTTTTTTCTCTCTTGAAGAACTTTATCATAAAGTGGGGACATCATACGCAAACGGTCGATAATCTTCGGTAATTGTTCAAGCACATAATCGATCTCTTCTTCCGTATTCTGACGTCCTAAGGTAAACCGCAGTGATCCGTGGGCGATCTCATGAATCATCCCCATAGCAAGCAACACGTGAGAGGGATCTAAAGAACCCGAGGTACAGGCCGAACCGCTTGAGGCGGCGATCCCTAGCATATCTAGTGAAAGCAACAAGGACTCTCCTTCAACATATTGGATACCAACATTCACGTTATTCGGCAAACGTTTTTCTCCGATCGGTCCATTTATTTTTACGGACTCGATGCGTTCCACGATTCCGTTCATAAGTTTGTCGCGCAGTTTCGTTTGATGCTCAGCATCCTCTGCCATACGTTGCCCAGCCAACTCGCAGGCTTTGCCAAATCCGATGATACCCGGTGTATTCTCAGTTCCCGAGCGACGCTTCTTTTCTTGCCCTCCGCCATGAATTAAAGGTGTAATACGTATCCCTTTACGAACGTAAAGAGCTCCAACTCCTTTGGGACCATATATTTTATGACTAGACACAGTCAGAAGGTCTATATTCATCTCATCGACGTTAATAGGGAGCTTGCCAAAGGATTGTACTGCATCGACATGAAACGTAATACCGTGTTCCTTCGCCAGTTTACCAATCTCAGCAATCGGCTGGATCGAACCAACCTCGTTATTGGCATGCATCACACTAATCAAAATCGTATCCGGCCGGATGGCCTTTTTCACATCTTCGACAGAGATCATTGCCTCTGCGTCAGCAGGTATAATAGTAAGTTCAAATCCGTTTTTCTCTAAGTATTCACAGGTTTCGAGTACGGCGTGGTGTTCTATGCTCGATGTAATAATATGCTTACCCTTTTTACGCAACGCTTCCGCTGTACCTAGAATCGCTAGATTGTCAGCTTCCGTTCCGCCACTAGTAAACGTCACTTCTTGAGGTTTGGCTCCAATCAGCTCTGCAACTTGAAGCCGCGCTGCTTCTAGGCCCTGTTTGGCTTCTCTACCAAAACTATGAACACTTGAAGGATTGCCATATTTTTCAGTGTAATATTTCATCATTAAGTCGGCAACTTCCGGATCCACCGGAGTGGTTGCACTATGATCTAAATAAACTCGTTTCATTGGACTTCCTCCTTAATCTAACAAAATTCCTTCACAATTCAAGCGTTAAATATAGTACATATATAGGCTTCTATCCGTTTCAAGTTTTTCGGCATCTTCAAGCATATTTTCCAGGGTTATGGAATCAAGAACATCTGCGATCGAGTCTCGAACCTTTTCCCAGATGTTTCGAGTCACACAGAATTCTGATTTAGCACAAAACTCCGGACTCTCCTCAGAAACACAATCCACTGGAGCGATCGGCCCTTCTAACACACGAATGATATCTCCAACTTTGATCTTACTCGGTTCACGACCTAGTACATAACCTCCTTGCGCCCCACGAACACTCTTTACGAGTCCCGCTTTACGCAACCCAGAAACAAGTTGCTCCAGATAATGTTCAGAAATATCCTGCCTCTCTGCAATACTCCTCAATGAAGTTGGACCTTCTCCCATATGTTGGGCTAAATCAAACATGGCTTTGACACCATACCGACCTTTTGTCGAGAGTTTCAAACACCCTCACCTCTTTTCCGAAGAGTTAAATCATTTGTATTAACCCAGTAATCATATCCACATTCATATCTTATTAAATCACTCGGGATTTGTCAAGCGTATAGCGAGCTAATTTGCTCTTATTTTTTTATATACTACAATTTAGTTTCTTTATGGAGTACAATGATCGGTTTTATCTGCGTGCCAACAAGTCCGGTCCGCCTTGGCAGAGGTCTAACTAACCTGATATAATTATTGTAGATACAATTAGTTAATCTAGAAAAGGATACACGGAAAGGAATCAACTATGGATCTTTTTTCTGCAACATTTGATCAACATCAGGTCGCCCCTCTTGCGGAACGTATGCGCCCGAGAACGCTCGATGAATATATTGGCCAAAGTCATATCCTCGGTCATGGAAAACTTCTGCGACGGTCTATTGAAGCGGATCGTGTTTCTTCACTGATCCTCTATGGTCCACCTGGAACGGGCAAAACCTCCCTCGCCCAAGTCATCGCAGCAAAAACCACATCACACTTTGTCCGCATTAACGCTGTCACCTCAGGTGTCAAAGAGATTCGCGAAATTACCTTGCAGGCTACAAATGATCTTCACCTATACGGGAAACGCACCTTAGTTTTCTGTGATGAAGTTCACCGTTTTAATAAAGGACAGCAAGATGCACTTTTGCCTGCTGTTGAAGACGGCACCATTACCTTTATCGGGACCACGACAGAGAACCCCTTTTTCGAACTTAACTCTGCTCTCCTAAGCCGCTCTACGCTTTTCCATTTAGAGCTTTTAATCCCTCCTGAAATTCGTCTTGGGCTGCAACATGCCTTGAAGGACCCAGAACGGGGCCTAGGCCTTTATAAAGTTGAAATCGCGCCTGAAGCCTGGGAACACTGGATTAATTATGCTAACGGAGATTTACGGCGCGCACTAAATGCCTTAGAACTGGCCGTTCTAACCACCCCACCAGAAAATGGAGTTCGCCATATCTCCCTTGAAATAGCCGAAGAATCCATTCAGCAAAGGGCCATCCGCTTCGACAAAGCAGGAGATAACCATTATGACATCATTTCCGCATTTATAAAAAGTATGCGCGGCTCAGACCCCGATGCTGCGCTCTACTGGTTAGCCGTTTTATTAGAAGCTGGCGAAGACCCCCGTTTCATCATGCGTCGAATTCTTGTCCATGCGTCCGAAGACGTCGGCCTCGCTGACCCAATGGTCATGCTCCAAGCTCAGGCTGCCGCCAATGCACTCGAATGGCTGGGCCTTCCAGAAGCACGAATTCCCTTAGCTCAAGCTGTTCTGGCCATTGCAACCGCCCCAAAAAGCAATAGCGCCGTCGCGAGCATCGACCGTGCTATTACCTATGTCAAAAAACACCCGACTGGGGAAGTTCCCGCCTACCTTAAAAGCGGGAGCTACCCCGGTGCAGAGAAGTTAGGACACGGGCAAGGGTATCTCTACCCTCATGCATACCCCAACCACCAAGTCGAACAAATCTATCTTCCCCCCAATGTGCAAGGACAAACCTTTTATACCCCCTCAGGAATGGGGAAAGAGGTCTTGCCAAGCCCCAATGGGACTAAAAAGGAAGGTTAGCTTTGATCATCCATTATTTGTTTCAGTGTATCTACGAGCTTAGCTACGTCGGGTTCCCCAACGTCCTTATGGGTTACAAACCTCACGGTCTGCGGCCCGGAAGCCGCGGCCAAGACCTCTTCCGCGGCTAAAGCCTGTACAAGTTTTTCCGCTGTGCCCCATTCCGGGTCGACCTCAGCCAGGACAATGTTTGTCTTTAAGCGTTCCAAATCAACGCCTATGTGTGGAATACCCGCAAGGTCCGTTCCTATTTTCCAAGCTAAAGCATGATCATCTGACAATCGCTCAATCATACTTTCTAGGGAAACAATACCAGCTGCGGCCAAGATTCCAGCTTGCCGCATCCCTCCACCGATCATTTTACGCCACTTTCGGGCATAATTAATAAATTCCGAACTTCCAGCTAGGATGGACCCCACCGGCGCTGCCAATCCTTTAGATAGACAATACATCACGGAATCAACCGGAGCAACCAGTTCGGCAACTGTACAATTCTGTGCAATCGCCGCATTAAACAAACGAGCGCCATCCATGTGAACGTGAAGCCCATGCTCTCGGGCAACCGCAGCAACAGCTTCAACCTGACCCGGGGTCCAAATCGTTCCCCCTGCCCGATTATGAGAATTTTCAATACAGAGCAACGAGGGGGTCGGGAAATGGATGTTTTCCACTCGCAACGCTTTTCGTAGAGCCTCCGGAGTTATCACTCCAGCTTCTCCCTGAATAAGGCGGGGAATCACACCACCTAAAGCGGCCATACCGCCAACTTCATAATAATAAATATGGGCTTCCGACTCGAGAATCACTTCATCTCCGCGTTTCGTATGCGTCAAAATAGCGACCAGATTTCCTTGCGTCCCACTCGTGACAAAAAGTGCCGCCTCTTTACCCACTCTTTTTGCGGCCATGAGTTCCAAACGCTGCATAGTCGGATCTTCATCTAAGACATCATCCCCAACTTCAGCCTTGTACATCGCTTCACGCATTTCAGGAGTTGGCACAGTCACCGTGTCACTTCGGAAATCAAACCGTTTGTGTAGATGTTCCACTTATTTTTTCCCCTTTCGCTTTTCACCCATTTATTTGAAGAAAACTAAGGCTAGCGCCAACTGCTGGCCATGGATGGCAAGAGTGTTCCCTGTAGCCAAGGATGGCGAGAAGGGACCGCCGGCAACCGCCTAGTTACACTATGCCACCTGAATTATGCTACCAGAAACTTATACTTTCTGTATAGGTACCAGCAAATGTTTGATTACTCGTGCCGAAGATACCCAGTAACATGAAGATCGCCCGTTTCTAAGTCAACGCAGAGATCGTGAAGTGCTAAGGCTTTGGCCATATGCTGGGTATGCAAGCCCGAAAGGGGGGAAGGGCCATTTCCCCCAACCAACTTAGGTGCAATAAAAAACTCAACTTTGTCAACACATTGCTCTGAGATGAGTGCGCCCGCAAGCCCACCGCCCCCCTCTAACAAAACACTTGTCCAACCACGCTGAACAAGGTCACGCAATAACTTCCTCAGTGGGACATGCCGCGGAGTGTCATAAAGCCATACTTCAACCTGTTCCATCAGTTGAAGGCGTTCTAGCTTATCCTTAGAGGCAGCCTGTGTGGTCGCAATAATACAAGGGCTGTGTTCTGAGGCGGTAAGCACCTGGGCATTTTCAGGTATACGTAATTGTCCGTCGACGATGAGACGAACAGGATCTTTTCCACCAGGAAGACGGCAGGTGAGGGCGGGATCGTCTTGTATGACTGTTTCACTTCCGGCCATGATAACATTGTAGTGATCTCGGAGCTGATGAACATAATGACGTGACTTTTTGTTACTAACCCAATGTGAATCTCCCGTTTCAGTGGCGATTTTGCCATCCAAGGTCATCGCTGTTTTATAAAGGACAAAAGGTAATTTCGTAGTGATTGCTTTAATAAAGATTTCATTGATGAGGGAAGCTTCTTGGAGTAAGAGACCCACGTCCACCTGAATACCAGCTTCGCGTAAACGCTCTATTCCCCGGCCAGCCACCAGCGGATTTGGATCTTTCATGGCGATGACAACTCGTTTAATTCCGGCAAGGATCAGTGCGTCAGCACAGGGAGGCGTTCGGCCAAAATGCGAACACGGTTCCAAGGTCACATAAGCTGTAGCACCGCGGGCCTGATCTTGCGCTGCTGCGAGGGCGTGAACTTCTGCGTGAGGAGTCCCTGCCTTTA
This sequence comes from Desulfosporosinus sp., assembly GCA_035560775.1. Lineage (GTDB taxonomy): Bacteria > Bacillota > Desulfitobacteriia > Desulfitobacteriales > Desulfitobacteriaceae > Desulfosporosinus. The sequence continues at coordinate 596 of DATMYU010000653.1, read as the reverse complement.
GGTGATACCCTTCTCCGACGATCTTTTCATCTTTGACAATAACACACCCCACAAGAGGATTCGGACTGGTTCTGCCTGTTGCCTTGACCGCCAACTCCAAGGCCGCCTTCATAAATTTTTCATCATTAGTATTTGCAGAATTTGATGCTTTCATTGAAAATTCCTTTCCAAGCTTAGGTTTAGTGTCTCCCAAAAACACTAAAAGCATAAAGAAAACTTGGCCGGCGCTCGAAGACACTGTCTTCGCACGTATTAGTCATTCTGTCAGCCGCAGGCGCCGGCGGCTGCTTAGTTGCACTTATACCACCTGAATTATGCGACCCGAAGCTTAAACTTTCTGTTCAGGTACAAAAAAAACACCCGATCATTCTCCGGGTGTTGGGTCACAAAGTCACAGTTAAAAAAAGCGTAAAATACACATAATTTATCTGTTCCTCTTCTCATCCAGACTTTACTGTCGGCCCCGGAATGTCACCGGGTCTGCCATAAGGCTCGCGGGCTTTACCGCCGGTAGGGAATTACACCCTGCCCTGAAGATAAGTATTTAATTAACAATTTGATAATACCACCATAAAACGTTTCCGTCAACAAGGAAG
>DATMYU010000652.1:0-12046 GCA_035560775.1 Desulfosporosinus sp. | reverse complement strand
CTTTAAAATGATTTTACGCAGGATAGTGACAAGCCTAGCTTGTTCCTCTGACTCAATCGGCTCTACCATCCACAGACATAGAAAAGAAGCTTTGCGGCTCCTCCAGTCCTGAACATAGGGACCCATTTGTTCCTTTGAAAGATAGAGATGCGTCGAATCTTGAGAAGATATCAAACTAACAACGACGCAACGTTGCTCTATATCATCCATCGCCTTAAACGCCCGATCTAGTAAATCATCGCTTCCGGTCATCAAAACATCCCCAGGACGGAAACTTTGGCTCGCAGGTGCAAGCCCAACGCTAAAGATCTTTATGTCTTTTTCATATGTTCGCAACTCGTCCAAGGAAGGTAAAAGTTGGACCTCTTGGCGCCCTACTTTACCAATGTAAGTCTGATTCTCACTCTGGTGTAATCCAAATCCTTGAATGAGAAAGTTGGGAGCTATCTCACTAAATAATATATTCATTGACTGCAATCCTTCTCCTTCAAAGTAATCTGTAGACCATTTTACCACGAAACTAGACCAATCCGCAACCTCTAGCATTCTGATCTTTTCAAGCTATGCCTTCATAACCAACATCCAAAGGAGTCATTTGCCTTTTGTTTTACCTATACAGAAAGTATAAGTTCTGGGTGGCATAATTCAGGTGGTATAAGTGCAACTAGGCGGCCGCCGGCGCCTGCGGCTTGGCGCCAGCCAAGTTTTCTTTATACCTTTACAGAAAGTATAAGTTTCGGGTGGCATAATTCGGGTGGTATAAGCGCAACTAGGCCGCCGCCGGCGCCTGCGGCTTGGCGCCAGCCAAGTTTTCTTTATACCTCCTAATGCCGTTGTGATCGGAAAAGCACGATTTGCCAAGCCGTCCGTTCCTTCCGAGTCTGGGAACAGTCCAATAGTTTTATACGCCCCTGTCCCCGGCAAGAGATCATATCGCCAGGCTGCACTTCTGCTTCAGCTTTGATCACCACAAGGCCATCTTTCCGCACCTTGCCGTGGGTGATCCATTCCTGCGCGTTAGACCTCGAAACCATAAAAGCATTGGCAATCAACGTATCAATGCGTGAGGAATTAACGGTAACACGACGCTCTTCACCCAGATCAGCAGACACATCCGGCTTTTCAGTGTAGAGCGAAACCGTAATTATATCACGTCCCGCCTGTGTCCAATGATCTAACAAAAACGGGGCGATTTCTGCCGTAGTTGCGATATATTGACCGTTCTGCCCAACTTGAATATCCCCTAATACGTCCCGCCTGAAGCCTAAGCCCATAAGGGATCCCAATATTTGCCGATGTTCAAGTTGAGCACGGGGGTTAGTGGGACGCACCCACAGTAGCGAAATCTCTGCATCTTTAGCATCTAATGTTTCTCCCCAGGGACCTAGAAGCATCCGAACACGCTCTGCTTCCGGAAAGCCTCCCTCCGCCATAAAAGAAAGATGTTCCTTGCGAAGGACCGCTTCAGCCCACTCTCTCAAAGCAAAGCTTAAAAAAGGGGTCACTTGCTTGGACTCCTTTTTTAGTACCGCGTCCACTTGGTCTAAAAGATGGGCCGCTTCTAGACGCATTTCCTTTTCAACCCAAAATCCGAGTCCACTGCGATCAACCGAGCGTTTCAACTTAGAAGAAATAGGATAAAAGCCCTCTACTCAACGAGCCAATCAATTTCAGCACTATGATAGCGATGATCGGGGAAAGATCGATCGCCATTGCAGCTCCGCCGATTTGAAAACGTTGAAAAGGCTTAAGGATTGGATCTGTCACATCATAAAGAAGGCTAAGCGCTTTATTGTTGGACGACCTCAATTGGGGTACAAAGGAAAGAATCGCTCGAATCACAATCGCAAAAATTAGGATCGCAATCACATTATCAATAATCTGGATTAGGAAAATCAAATATGAACGACCTCCTTATTTTGAACTCTGCCAGAACATACCCTTGGCCTTAAGTTCATCGCGCATCTCTCCGGAAATATCGACGTTATTGGGCACAAATAAGAAAATTCCATTCCCTACTTTTTGCATGTTGCCGTTTAAGGCATAAGTTGTCCCACTAATAAAATCAACAATACGTTTGGCTAGCATCTTTTCTGCATTTTCAAGGTTAACAATCACAGGGCGGCGGGCTTTCAGCTGATCAGCAATGTTTTGGGCATCTTCAAAGGAATTTGGCTCCATCACAACCACACGCATTTGTTTTTGAGTGTGGATACTTACGACCTGGGCATTTTTGCGGCCGGGGCGTACCTCTTCTTGTTGGGTGTTTTGCTCTCTATCGTGCTCTTCAGAAATTTCTTCCTCTGGTTCCTCGTCAGCAAACCCCATGATCCCAATCATCTTATCAAGTAATCTTGCCATTAATATTTCATCCCTTTCCAGGTTTATTCCCTTTAAGACTCCCGTTTCTATAAAGTCGAAGTCACATAACTCCGGCTTTCACCTTCTAACCTCTGGTTTCTGATCCCGGTTCTCTGGCTATCTCCGTTCACCGAAAATTCGGTGTCCTACACGAATAAGGGTTGCCCCTTCTTCAATAGCGAGTTCGAAATCTTGACTCATTCCCATCGAAAGCTCACGCAAATCAACTCCGGGCCATTTTCGGGATTGCAAAGTATCGCGAAGACCCCGAAGATCCCGAAAAAAGCTTTGTGTTTCCTTCTGGTCTACCCCTAACGCCCCAATGGTCATGAACCCCTCAACACAGACATAAGGATAATCCCCGACAGAATCTAAAAAATCTGGGACTTCCTCTGACTTGAGTCCCGCCTTAGCAGGGTCCCGAGCGATATTCACTTGGACGAGTGTTCTCCAAGTCATGCCACGCTGTTCGCCATGCGCGTTAAGTGTTTCTAATAAGGAAAGCCGGTCAAGCGAATGAATCAAAGCGATGTTTTGATCTAAATACTTCACTTTATTGGTCTGCAGACTTCCCACCAGGTGCCATTCGCAATCGTTTGGCAGTGAAGGAACCTTTTCTAACCATTCTTGAACACGATTTTCTGCAAAGGCTCGTTGCCCAGTCTGATAGGCCTCCTCTAAACTCGAAACCGGTTGATTCTTAGATACAGCCAATAATTGAATGGTACTCGGGTCCCTTTTACTGCGCGCTACGGCTTGGTCTATCCGCAGACGAACCTCAACTAAGCTTTGAGTGATACCCGTTTTTGTCAACATCAGAATATCCCCTTTGAAAGTAAATTCTACACCATTACGCCGTTTCCTGCTTTTAAAGGGCGTACTTAGATATTTTTTACATTCACTATTAACCCTTCCAGTCCGTCACGGGGCGTCGCCACGACCGGTATACCATTCGGCAGACCTTCAATGCAGGCTTGATTGTCATCTTGATCAAGAACTTTCACCTTCTTAAAATGCACAACCCCCTCACTCCCCACAAAAATTCCAAGTTCCTCTCCCCGCGTCCACAGAGCACTCTTTGGAACTAAGACCCCGCTAGTCGGAGGAAGGTATATCAACGTCACATCTTGACGCCTAGCGGACGCTGACCCGTCGAGATAATAGGGAAACTGAACGACAACCCCCATAGGTTTATCCGATTTGCGCAAAATTTTGGCACTCGCTGTTTGATCTCCCTTTCTTATGCGTAACGTCTTTCCGACAGTGAGCTCATCGATACTTGACAATTCAATAAATGCTTGAGTCGGAATGAGGTTATTCACTATTTTCCCCACAACCTCCCCCTCTTGTACCGTTGCTCCCGCGGTTTTCACCTTGGCTGTCTGAGCCATTAGTTTCTCCAGATCCATCGAAGCCAGGTTTTCACTAGTCATGATCAACTCTAACCCATCGCTCTGGCGAAAAAACAGCCCGCCCCTCTCTGTCGAAATCGTTTGGTTCATCGTACCGTCCTGAATAGCTCCTGGAGAAACACCATCAGGTTGAATGGTCGCCACACCCTCCCAGCGCCTGAAACGCTGCCCATCTTCAGCCACAAATTTAACCGTTCCTGAGATCGGAGCAGATATTGGTAATTCCTGATTGGCAAACGTTGCGACAACGCTTCGTTCATGGGTAATCGTTCCAGTTTGCGCTGCCACAAATTTTATTGGCCTGAGGATTAAGATGGAACGATTGGACCACAGTATTCCTCCGGCCAGAACAATGAAAAGAATACCCCAAAACAAATACGCAGGTTTTCTTTTTTTTCTTCCTTCTTCCATTGCGCCCTCCAATTCGATGTCGATATTCGTGGTTTGTTGTTCTACATTCGAACCACGAACATCGAACAAACGATTAAGCTCGCGGCAGTTCACACGTGAAGACGGTTCCAACCTCCAGTTGAGAAACAACGCTAATTTTACCACCAGTGCCTTCCACCATGTGCTTTACAATACTTAGCCCTAGCCCGGTTCCCCCTTGTTCTCGCGAACGTGCCTTGTCTACTCGATAGAACCGCTCAAAGATTCGAGGTAGAATTTCCTCTGGGATCCCACAACCCGAATCCCCAAATTCAAGATGAATATAATCCTGGCCCGCCAGCGCATGTAGCCAGACACGACCCTCTGTCGTATATTTAACGGCATTCTCTAATAGATTCAGGAGTAACTGGCTTAACAAATCTTCCCCCATTGAAACCGGCGGTAAATCTTCCAGTAGTGCAATCTCCAGCTTAATTTTTTTGGACTCGGCATAGCTTTGAATCACCGGTCTAATTTTCTCATATGCTTTGTGCACGTAACTCACTTTGAGAGACCCTTCTTCAACCCGGTTTTCACGTCCTTCATAATGGGCCAGGGTCAGCAAGTCTTCGATGAGGCGTTGTAAGCGCAAGGTTTCCGCTTGGATTATCTTTAGGAATCGATCACGAACGGAAGGTTCATCTACTGCCCCGTCCAGAAGTGTTTCCACAAACCCTTTAATAGAGGTTAGAGGGGTTCTTAATTCATGAGACACATTAGCAACAAATTCCGTTCGCATTTGTTCAAGGCGTCTAAGCTCAGTCACATCATGGATAACAATGACCGCACCTCGTGGCAGACCTTTTTCGCTTAAAATAGGACTAACTTGACTTTGCACAGTCCTTTGGGCAATGTGTGTTTCAATCGTACCATGGTTTTTCCCTAAAAGTACATTGCGGACCACCTGCTCCAATTCTAAATCACAAATGAGCCCCAGTAGATATCTAAACTCGACATCCGTTCCTCGACGTTCAAAAATTCTTTCAGCAGCAGCATTTACTAAAACAATCTGTCCCATGTGATCGACTGCCACGACGCCCTCTTGCATTCCTGCCAAAATAGCTTCCATCTTGTGTGCTTCTTGAGTACCATTTTGCACGATCCTCTCGACATGACTTGAAAGATTATTCAGTTCTACTGTAAATTGCCCAAGTTCATCGGTCGAATCCGATAAATAAATGTGCTCAAAGTCTCCCCTGGCAATCCGCTGGGTGGCAAAGTGAAGTTTCTCCATCCGTCGAGCTAACTGGCTTGTGTATAAATAAACAACCCCTGCAGGAAGGCACAGCGCAAGGACTACAACTCCAACATCAATTTGTTGTTGGCCCGACGCTATTCTCACGCTCTCCCCGACCCAAAATAAAAGAAGGGAAAGTCCCGTCATCCCTATAAAAAGTGCGGTTAATCGCCATTTTATACTCATCATAGTTTACCCTTTAAAGCGGTAGCCAATCCCGCGCAATGTCTCAATGTACTCGGGATTAGATGGATCTCTTTCAACCTTCAGACGCAGGTGGCGCACATGAACATCAACCGTCCGAGTGTCTCCGTCATATTCATACCCCCAAATCCGTTCCAAAAGTTCATCCCGAGAATATACCTTACCAGGGTGAGCCACCAAGACACGCAGAAGTTCGAATTCTTTGGGCGTTAACTCAGTTTCCGCTCCCCGTACATGGACCCGAAACCCTTTTACATCAATTCGCAATTCCCCGCGAACAAGCTCTGAACCGACTTCCTCCGATGAATTAATACGTCGCAAACGAGCTTTAATTCGAGCTAACAATTCACGGGGACTGAACGGTTTGGTCATATAATCGTCTGCCCCAAGCTCCAGACCTACAACCTTGTCAATCACTTCGCCCTTTGCGGTTAACATTATAATTGGAATCTGGCGAAATTTTGGGTTTAACCGAAGTTGTCGACATATCTCTAAGCCATCCATCCCCGGTAGCATGACATCAAGCACGAGGAGATCAGGTTGTTCCTTCTCCACACTTGCCAACGCTTCCTGACCGTCCTTCGCAACACGAACCTGATACCCTTCCTTTTCTAAATTAAATCGAAGCAGTTCTAGAATCGGTTCCTCGTCATCAACTACTAAGATCGTCGCCACATCTAGCCTCCTTAATCAATGTTTGTGGTTCGATGTTTGTGGTTCGTGGTTCACGGTTCGACGTTCGATATTCAATCTTCGAACCATGATCTACGAACTACGAACATCGAGACGGATCCACCCTGTCATCCGCCCTGTTCTAGCCCCATCGCGTCGATGTGAAAAAAACCATTCAGGATTATCTGCTGTACAGATCGAAGCGAGGTCAATGTTTTCTGAGCGAACGCCTTTTTCTAAGAGCAACATCCGATTGGCCTCCCATAAATCCAGACGATAATGCCCACCCCCTTGCGTATGTAGGAACGGCGTTTCTCCGAAGTTGGCATGGAACTGCTCTGCTACAATTTCATCGACTGAATAACAACACGGACCGATACTTGGCCCGATAGCGACCCAGGCGTCCTCTGTACAGCCTCCGGCTTCTTCAAAACACTTTAAGACTTTTTGCCCGATCTTATGAGCTGTACCTTTCCAACCAGCGTGCGCAATCCCTACCGACTTAAGATCTGGATAGTAAAAAAACAAGGGGACACAATCTGCAAAAAAGCCCATCAGTGAAATGCCACTATGCGTGACTAACCCATCTACAGCGGGGATTGACGTCTCCACTTCAAGGATTCCCCTGCCCCCATCTTCCTCCTTGACCCATAACACATCTGTACCATGAACCTGTTCTCCCACTGCAACCTTAGACCATGGAACGCCCCATTGATCTAACCACCGCTTCCGGTTTTCTAAAACCGCAGTGGGGTCATCGCCCACATGAAGCCCTAAATTAAAAGTATCATAAGGAACTTGGCCAACTCCCCCAACACGTGTCGAAAAGCCCAAGTCAATTCCTTCAGCTTGCCATCTAGGAACGGTTAGATAGGGTAAACTTTCACTTTTATGCCATTTCCAGCTCATTCCTCTAACTCCTTTGATTTCCTTTTAATATACCATTTAATATCCCTCAGGACAACGTGACCTTAGTCCTGTAGGGACACGATGCATCGTGCCATGGTCCTTGAACGTAGAACATAGGGCACGATGCTTCGTGCCCCTACATATTATCGGTGATTGTCATTGTCTGCATTAAATTCAGGTAGATCATTGACATCGACTAATATAACGTCAACCCCTATTTTCTTGACACGATCCCACGGGACAAAAAAATCTTCCGTCTTACTACTACCAAAAAAACCCCAACTTCGCGAAGGCCCCGGCAACACGATTCCTTTGACGGAGCCTCGTTCGAGATCCAAATCAAGGTCTTTAATTGGTCCTAACCTTCGCCCGTCCTTAACATTCACAACATCCAATAAACGCAAATCTGAGATTCGCATATATTCCCCCCCTAATCGAGGCGCGGGACACGACTCATGAGATCCGTTTAGGGCACATCGCGCGCCTTTAGTGCATCGTGCTCTAATTTAAGTCTTGAGCCTCGAAGTTCGTGCCTCAAACATCGCACATCGTATATGTTATCTTATGAGGGAGAGTCATAAAATAGCCCTAATCGAGGCTCAAGACACAAAACATGAATATTGCATATAAATCTCATGTTTCAAAGCCTCATACATCTTACCTCCAGTTACTAACTTCTGGCACCCGGCTTCTGACCTCTGGTATTCGTTCTGACTTCTTGCATCCTGCCTCTGGCTTCTGACATCCGACCTCAGACGTACTTACGCATGTGAAGCATTGCTGTTTTCTCAAGACGGGAGACCTGAGCCTGAGAAATTCCGATCTCATCAGCAACCTCCATCTGAGTCTTACCATGGAAAAAACGCAAAGATAAGATGAGTTTTTCTCGTTCGCTGAGGCGCCTCAAAGCTTCCCTTACCGCAAGTCCTTCAACCCAGCCAGTATCAGACTGCTTATCATCTCCAATTTGATCCATTACAAAGATAGGGTCCCCTCCGTCATGATAAATGGGCTCGAACAAAGAAATTGGTTCCTGAATAGCATCTAAGGCAAAAACAACGTCTTCTCTTGGAAGTGATAGTTTCTTGGCAATCTCTGCAACAGTTGGTTCGCGCGAGCGTTCACTAACCAGTTGGTCCCTAACTTGGAGTGCCTTATAGGCAATATCCCGGAGTGACCGGCTCACACGTATTGGGTTGTTGTCCCTTAAATAACGACGAATTTCCCCAATGATCATGGGGACGGCATAAGTGGAGAATTTGACGTTCTGTCCAAGATCAAAATTGTCAATAGCTTTCATCAAACCAATACAGCCGACCTGAAAAAGATCATCAACGTATTCTCCTCGATTCGTAAAACGCTGAATCACACTGAGCACTAGACGAAGATTTCCATGGATGAGTTTATCTCGGGCACTACGATCTCCAGCTTGATAAATCACGAACAACTCTTTCATTTTTGCGCTGGATAAAACAGGCAACTTCGAGGTGTTCACTCCACAGATTTCAACTTTATTCAATGCCAACTACGAGCACCTCCCCAGCCAATTCTGTTGGGAAGTATGCCCGAACCCAGTTTAGGTTATTCCAATCGGCAAAATTCTTTACGTAATCTACGAATAATTCTTTTTTCGAGCCGTGAAATATAGGACTGCGAAATCCCCAGTCGATCTGCAACTTCTTTTTGGGTTTTCTCCACACCATTATCTAACCCAAACCTTAATTCCATAATTACTTTTTCTCGACTGGCCAACCTCCCCATCGCTAAATGCAACAGTTGACGATCGACTTGTTCTTCAATCGGCTTAGAAATAATATCATTTTCCGTACCTAAGACATCCGACAAGAGCAATTCGTTGCCATCCCAGTCGATGTTTAAAGGTTCATCGAAGGACACTTCAGAACGTGTCTTATTATTTCGCCTAAGATACATTAAAATTTCGTTTTCAATACAACGTGAAGCATAGGTTGCTAGTTTTATTTTCTTCTGGGGATCGAACGTATTAACCGCTTTTATCAACCCGATCGTACCAATGGAAACAAGATCTTCAATCCCAATTCCAGTATTTTCGAATTTCCGAGCAATATACACTACGAGGCGCAAGTTCCGTTCGATTAAAATATCTCGAATGGATGGATCCCCCATTTCCAAACGCTCCAAGAGGATCACTTCTTCGTCAGAGTTAAGAGGAGGCGGTAGGGCTTCACTGCTTCCGACATAATAGACACCACTAACCTTACCAATTTTGCGAAGAAACATTACCCAAAGGCGTTTAATTCTATCTTGAATATTCCGCCACCACTTCATTGTTAATCTCCACCTTTCTGCACATGTTCTGAGTGTAATAACGCTTGATACTCATCCTCTGAACTTAACACTTGTTTCACAAGTGCCACCGTCGCCTGGATCTGTTGGGATCCCTTTTCGTCAAAACGCGTCACACGCTCAGGTCTAACACCCAGAAGCCAGCTCTGACGATCAATTGTTTGAAAAGGGATGAAAACAAGGCGTTGAACTAAACTGGGATTGACCTTCCATAATAACGGCCAAGGATCTGCGCAATCTTGCCAAGGAATCGTTAGGAATGACCTTACATTATCCGGCAACGATGTAGCAGCAACTTCCTCTTCCAAGAGAATAACAGGATATCCTGTGAATGGGTCTCTCAAATGGTTCCCTGTGTCCAACAACGCTTTAACACGTACAACCTCATGTTCTTCACCACCAAAATCAATTTCCAGATCATAAATCATTCGCTTCAGAACCAAGTTCCTTTCCTGCCATCGCTGCCATAGCTGCTGTAGGAACCACCACATAAGAGCAGCTAACGGAAGTAGCCAAAGATTGTATAGGGCCAGTGAAAAGAGTTCGCCTCCTATTCCCTGATCAAATTGCGCCCATCCCCATAAGGCATAAACAAATCCACCGAGCCCTGCCGAAAGGAGCCAAAACCCAACCAAGGCCTTAAAATACGTGATCAACCTCCGTGTCGGGAAAGCGGCACCGACCATAAGTAGCGGAATAACCCATTTGCTTAACGTCGTCCAATGTGGAACAGAATAACAGGCTAAGATCACCGGAATTTCTCCAAGAAGGACTGCTGCAAGGATTCGGCTTGGACGGAACGAGAGGTGAAGGAGACGGCTGGTAAGAATAAGAATAAGTGCATCCATTCCCCCATTTATGAGGATATCCAGATCGAGATACGTCTCTACTGCACCCATTGCTGCTCCCTTTCAAAACGCTTCTTCTAAAATTATATCTAAAGGAGTCGGTAAAACCTGTCGCTTTCAGGGAGGCTAAATGGTATTTTTTAGGAGAAACCCTGTGGCTGGTGTAGATTTTTTCCTAGGAAGCATAAAGGTCGACAGCATATGCATATATGCTAGTGGAGACTAGTTGATGTGTGTAATTATGCAAAGAAAAAAAACCGGCCCGGGATAGACTAATTGTCTATCCTGGACAGGTTGATTAATTACGATATAGTATTTTATCTGCAAATAGCTTGAAATTAATTAACGCCGACGCCTTAAGAACTCCGGAATATCGATATCAACTTCCGTAGCAACTGGTTTAATAATATTTTCCTGAGCTTTTCCCGGTGCAAGCCCAAAACCGGCCCACTGCTGATCAAATCCGGTAGCTATGACGGTAACTCTTATTTCTTCTTTAAGGTTCTCATCAATGACCGCGCCGAAAATAATGTTCGCTTCGGGGTCTGCAGCTTCCGCGATAATCCCTGCGGCCTCATTCACTTCGAAGAGGGTTAAATTAGTCCCACCAGTAATGTTGAGTAACACCCCTTTGGCCCCTTCAATGGAAGTTTCCAGCAATGGACTAGAAATTGCTTTACGTGCTGCCTCCGCTGCACGGTTTTCCCCAGTTGCCTGACCAATACCCATTAGGGCCGAACCTGTATTCGACATAATGGTTTTAACATCGGCGAAATCCAAATTAATTAGGCCGGGAACCGCAATTAAATCTGAAATCCCCTGCACCCCTTGCCGCAGGACATCATCTGCAATACGAAAAGCCTCATGAATCGTGGTATGTTTGTCCACTACTTGCAACAAACGATCATTGGGGATCGTAATGAGTGTATCCACTTTACTCTTGAGATCGGCAATTCCTTTTTCTGCCTGTATAGCTCGTTTACGGCCTTCGAAAGTAAACGGGCGAGTAACCACGCCAACCGTTAGCGCTCCCATTTCCTTAGCCACTTCGGCCACGATAGGTGCTCCCCCGGTACCGGTTCCGCCTCCCATCCCTGCTGTGACGAAGACCATATCCGCACCCTTTAACACCTTAGCGATTTCTTCACGGCTCTCTTCCGCTGCTTTAGCCCCAATTTCGGGATTTGCTCCTGCTCCCAGTCCTTTTGTTAACTTTATCCCTATTTGCACTTTTTGACCTGCACGAGATAGTTGTAGGGCCTGTGAGTCAGTATTCACAGTTACAAAATCTACCCCTTGTAAGCCAGCAGTAATCATTCTATTTACCGCGTTGTTTCCACCACCACCGACACCAATAACCTTAATCTCTGCAAACTGGTTTAAGTCCGTATCAAATTCTAGCATCTAGGCTTTAACCCCCCTCGCTTCATTGTGACCTGAATCTTTGAAAAATACAGGTATAACTAATATTCAACTGTGCCGTTCAAGCGCACGAATGGAGCAAACGTGCGTCCCAGCCTGCCCATGTGAGAACTCTCTTTAATGAGGTTTTAAACCTCATTAAAGCTTTGTTGACTTTTCTAGGGCTACCGACACTTACTTTTCTGCCGAAGATACGCGTTATCTAGCCTCTGACGTCTATAATGCTG
>DATMYU010000651.1:0-5354 GCA_035560775.1 Desulfosporosinus sp. | reverse complement strand
CTTGAAAGTATATTTTTGGGGAGCAAGTGCAAAAGTGGTCAGACTTCGGAACAATCCATTTGGAGGGATGAAAAATAAAGATACTTTAGAAAAGTTGTACAGAATATTTTTGCTGTACAGCTTTTTTTATTGACATTCGTTTAAATGGGACACCTTTGTTATTTAATAGTACGTTAATACGATGCTTCTTACGACATACTTCACTTCTCCGATATGAGATAATTTTCCAGATACTAGTTTGAAGGAGTGGAGTATAGGATGAATAGAAAAGACAGAGAATTGATCTAATAATGCACATAAAGCCTCTTGCTATTTGGATCACGGACCACCTACTGAACGGGTGGTCCGATTTTGATCTTCTCAGCAGTCCTATACCGAGGTTTGTTTAGATTATAGAAGGAATTTAGATGATGTAGGTCGAATTTACTCAAAGAGAGGTGAAGCCAGTGGAACCTATTTTTGCATTAGATATTGGAACCCGTATGGTGATGGGGCTTGTGATGACCAAGAGTGAAGAACAGGGGTATGAGATTTTAGCCAGTGCCCAAACCGAGCATCGGCAACGCGCTATGTATGATGGGCAAGTTCATGATGTCAATGAAGTTGCTTTGGCAGTTATAAAGGTCAAGGAAATCCTAGAAAAGAAGTTAGAGCAACCTTTAACACAGGTTGCTGTGGCGGCTGCAGGGCGGGCTTTGAGAACAGAATTTGCAATTGCTGAACGTAAGGAACCACTACCGGTGCGCTGGGAACGAGAGGAAGTATTAGCCTTAGAATTAGAAGCAGTCCATCAAGCGCTTCGCCAGCTGCGATCGTCAACTATAGATGATTCACAAAGCTACCACTGTGTAGGATATAGCCCTATTGCCCGATGGAATGAGGGAGAAGAAATCGCTAATCTCATTGGGCAGCGGGGGAGAGAGGCAAAGGTATCCGTCATTGCGACCTTCTTACCGAGGACTGTTGTTGATGGTCTGTTGGCTGTATTAGGACGGGTAGGCCTAGAAATGACAAGTCTGACCTTGGAACCCATTGCAGCAGGTCAGGCAGCTATTCCATTGAATATGAGACGCCTTAATCTGGCCTTAGTCGATATAGGGGCTGGAACCGCGGATATTGCATTGACACGGGATGGTTCTTTTTTTGCCTATGGGATGGTCCCGATGGCGGGGGATGAGGTTACTGAAGCAATCTGTTCACATTATTTGCTCGATTTCAAAGTGGGTGAAAAAGCGAAACGAGAATTAAATAAAAAAAGCCAGTTGAATTTTACAGATTTCCTCGGAGCTAAAGTTATTGTGAACAAGGAAGAAGTCCTATCGATAATTAAACCTGTCGTTGGAAAATTAGCTGAGAGTATTTCAAGGGAAATTCTGAACCTTAATAATGAGGTTCCACAAGCCATTATACTTATTGGCGGAGGAAGTTTAACCCCCATGCTTTCAGAAATGTTGGCTATTACCCTAGAAATTCCCCAGAATAGAGTCGGCATACAAGTCAGAGAAAGATTAGGGGATATTTTTGGAGAGAAAAGCTTAAAGGGACCTGAAAGTATCACCCCGATCGGAATTGGAATAGCCGCTCTCGAAGGAAATGGACTTCAATATTATACTGTATCTGTGAATAGTACGCCTGTACCGATTTTTGAATTACAGTTAACGACGGTTGCTGAGGCCTTACTTGCTGCAGGGATACAACCTCGTTCTTTTTTTGGTAAGCCAGGAGTGGCATTGACCTTTGAATGGAATAGCGAAATGCGGGTCATTAAGGGTACTCTGGGAAGCCCTGCCCAATTATCGGTCAACAGTAAGCCTGGTAAAATAGATCAAGCCTTAAAAGCGGGTGATGAAATTGCATTTATTCCTGGAGAGCCTGGTAAAGATGCACAGGCATGCTTCGAAGATGTGTTACCTTCTGAAAACGTAAAATGGATTTTCTGGAACGGGCAGCGCGAGATTTATGCCCCCCAAGTCTTTGTGAATCATCGATTGGTATCTAAAACGGATCAAATACTCGATGGATTTAAAATAACGTACGTTCCGAATGATGACTTAACCAATCTATTGAAACAAAAGGGTCATAACTTATTACGGAAAAAAGAAGAGCTACAGATTCGTATCAATGGAGATATACATGCTTTTGACTTAAATCATAAAATTTTGGTCAATGGCACTGAGGTAGCGGGGAATTGTGAGATCCACGAAGGGGATTCAATTGAGGTTCGTCCCATGCAGATTAAAGTGGGTGAACTAGGACTTCAGCCTAAGTCTATCATTTTCTTCGTAAATGGGGTGGAACTCGAATACCCTGCTCAAGAAACTATCATTACGTCTCGAGGGCGTCCTGTTTCCAAAGACGAACCGCTTAAAGATGGAATGGATTTGAGGGTGGATGGCTATAAGCAAATGCCAATCCTTTCAGATCTTTTGCCCTATGTAAAGTTCCCTGATCCTGTGCTCCCAGGGTCTTCATTAAAACTAAGCGTTAATGGTCAAGTAGCTGAATTTACGACGATTTTACATCCTGGTGACCGTGTAATTGCGGCTTGGGAAAAAAATACTTGACAATAATGCTATAGACCATAGAATAGTAATGGAGGTGTAGAATAATGCTAGAAGGCTTAATGGTACTAATTGCAATTGCTACTTTAGTGGTTACATTGTGGTCCGATGCGGGATCAGCTAAAAAGAAACATTCTAGATATTTCCAAACAGTTCAGAAACCGACCGGTAAAAAAGAGCGCGAGGCAACGATACCTGGGTCTCAGTTTGATGGATTTTTTGCAAAACTAAACAATTTATAAAATAAAGGATCTGATGCGCTGTCATCGGGTCCTTTATTTTACTAGTCAGACCCCCATACTTTACGCGGCACCACTGATAAATGAAAATGAGTTTACCCAATACTTCCACCAGTATCTGTGGCCTAGTGCAAACTAGGTTCTTTTCTTCCAGTGAAAATGTGAGAAAATTTCATCTATGGATGGGGGTTAAGCTTAGCTGAGCCCTTGAGACCTCTTCTCATTCAGGATATAATGGAACGAAGTTGACCGACTAATATCTTAAGGTGCGTAGAATCCGGGAACAAAGTTTATTAATCATAGGAGGTAGTAATGCATCAGTATTGGTTTTACATTGGGAGTTTTCCTTTACGGGCCTACGGAACACTTTTCGCGTTGGCCTTCATTCTTGGAGTGGGTGTGACACTTTATTTTGCTAAAGCTGAAGGGCGACCGGAATATATGGATATCATTTTGGATTTAGCGCCAATTTTGCTTATCTCAGGTTTACTGGGTGCCCGTTTTTGGCAGGTATTTTTTTTCGATTGGGCATTTTATAGGAAATATCCTGGCGAAATTATTGCGATCTGGCATGGCGGGTTGTCGATTCAAGGGGGTGTTGTTGGGGCGTTATTGGTTGGCGGGATTTACGTCTGGAAAAAGAAGTTGCCTTTCTGGGAAATCGCTGATTTAGTAGCGCCTGGTCTTATTTTAGCACAGTCAATCGGTAGGGATGCCAATCTTATGAATGGCGATGCTTTTGGAGGACCAACAGGAGGAGATTACGGAATTATCTATCCTATTGGTACAATTGCTCGTGATACATTTGGGAACCAGCCGCTTTGGCCAGCCGAAGTCTGGGAAGGGCAAGTTGATATCATTATCTTTGCCCTTCTCGTAATCTTAAGACTAAGGAAGTGGCCATCAGGCATGATCTTTTTAGTTTACATGGTATTATACAATCTATCTAGATTCTTTTTGGAGAGTCTTCGGGGGGATAGCCCACGGTTTTTGTTCAACTGGTCCGCAGCGCAATGGAGTAGTATGGTGGCTGTGGGGGTTGCCCTATTACTCTTAGCTTGGAGAGTATGGAGAGATCGGCAACATAGGGCAGTTTTATAGATCGTGCATGAGAATTTTATAAAAAGGATTTTCTGGATGTTCTAAACCCAAAATCATTTTGACATGAATTTTTGATATGAATCACGGAAGAAGGGCAAATCCCGCTGTGGGATTTGCCTGTCATCTCCAAGCTGTGATCTTTTGATTCTCGTCAGGTTCGATGGAAAAGTACACCGATGATTCCCCCTACTCCTCCTGCAACTAGTGCTAAAATGGTCTTTTCACCCATTCTTAGCCAAGATGGAGTATCTGACCAGAAAATTGCGGATAGAATGAGTTCCAGAACCATAAATCCTAGGCCTACTACCAAGCCGTAATACAATCCCTTGGTGCCTGCTTGGTGAGCTGTTATAAAGGCTGCGACTAAAATACTTGTACCGAAGATAATGTTAATAGATAGGTTGGATTCAGGGAACGACGTGAAGGAGAGAAGGAGACCAAATCCCAGAGACAATAACATTGCTAAGATAGCCGCGAAGAGAATTCCTTTGAGAATTAAGCTAAACTGAAAGGATTTTAACATAGGTATCCCTCCTCTGATTGATTACAACCTATGCCTCAAGTCATAAAAATATGCCTGGTAGGCTGTTTCTAAAAGTCTAATAAGTAAAATTAAGGAGGAATTAGTATGAGAAAGACAATTCCAGAGTTAGAGAAGATGAAACAAGCAGGTGAGAAAATAAGCATGTTAACAGCTTATGATTATCCGTCTGCTCGGTGGGTTGAAGAAGCTGGCGTGGATACCATTCTTGTTGGAGATTCTTTGGGAATGGTCGTTTTAGGGTATGACTCAACCGTTTCTGTAACAATGGAAGAAATGCTCCATCATACTAAAGCGGTCCGCAGGGGAGCGATGCAAACGTTTTTGATCGCAGATATGCCGTTTATGAGTTATGCAACATCTGATCTTGCCTTGATGAATGCAGGTCGACTCATTAAAGAAGGGGGAGCGGATGCCGTAAAACTTGAGGGTGGAGAAAATGTTGTTTCTATTGTGTCAGCCCTTACGCGAGCAGGGATACCCGTCGTCGGACATATTGGACTAACTCCCCAAACAGCAAATCAGCTGGGTGGTTTTATTGTTCAGGGTCGAGATCTATTAAGTGCCAAGCAATTGGTTAAAGATGCTCTCGCGCTAGAACTAGCTGGGGCAATTCTGCTTGTTCTTGAGTTAATTCCAAGGCAGTTGGCTCATCAAATTTCAACGGAATTAAAAATCCCTACTATCGGGATCGGAGCGGGACTGGATTGTGATGGACAAGTTCTTGTGTTTCATGATATTTTGGGACTCTTTGAGCGATTCAAACCCAAATTCGTCAAACAATATGCTCAACTTGGGCAGGATGCCGTTCGAGCTATTAAGTCATTTCATGATGAGGTTAAATTAAGTATTTTTCCAGCAAATGAGCATATGTTCGGTTTGTCAGATGAGGTTACGCAAAAACTCTATGGC
>DATMYU010000650.1:0-5679 GCA_035560775.1 Desulfosporosinus sp. | reverse complement strand
TTATAATACATTAGGAGAAGTATTGTACAATTTATATGGTACTTCAGAAGCCGGTTTAAATACCGTAGCAACACCACAGGATTTAATCTATTCAGCGAAAACGGTGGGTAAAAGAATAGGTGGTGTCCGCTTAAAAATATTAGATACGAATAAGGATGAAGTAAGCATTGGCAGCGTAGGTCAATTGTGCATTAAAAATAGATGGTCAATGAGAAATAGTAGTAGTTCCTGGATCGAAACAGGGGATTTAGGTTATCGAGACTGTAAAGGGTATTATTTTTTATGCGGACGGGTGGATGATATGGTTGTTTCAGCTGGTGAAAATGTTTATCCGGTTGAAATTGAGCAGGTGTTAATAAATCACCCTCAAGTAGAAGATGTAGCAGTTATTGGGATTAATGATGAAGGTTTTGGGCAACGGTTAATGGCCTGTGTACTTCCAATAAATAACACTGATATCACAAAAGAAGAACTTTTTGAATGGCTGCGCTCTAGGGTCGCAAGATTCCAGTTGCCAAAAGATATAACCTTTGTTAATCATATACCTTATACATCTTTGGGTAAACTTGATAAGAAGCAACTAAAGAATGAAATAATCAGATAACATTTGTTTCTTGATTTGAGATGAGAATGGGGTAAGGCGATTTGTCTTTTCCCCTCCCAAACCAGGTTGTTTACCAGAACAATTTAGTAATGTATTGAACCACCAATATTGATACTTACTGAGTTGGTTTGGTTTGGTCAGCAATACTGAACCTGTTATAATGAAAATCACAAGAAAACAGGAGAGCTAAAGAGGAAGTCGCACATGGCAAATCAGAAAATTAAGTTTGTAGAAAAGGGGTTCGAATTGAATGAAAAAAATATGTCTAGCACTTGGACTTGTATTAGCAATGATGATAACAACCGTGACAACATCGGTCACACCTACCTTGGCTGCCACAGTGCCTGGTTCATATACCCGTATCGCCGGTCAAGATCGCTTTGATACAGCTAGGGATATCGCTATGAAAGGCAATACCATCGGATTAAACGATGTAATTATCGTATCGGGAAACAACTTTCCAGATGCATTATCGGTAAGTGTATTGGCCAAACAATTAAATGCTCCTATATTACTGGTAGATAGCACTGTAGCTCATTCAAGTGCGGCATTAACGTTCGTTTCTGACAAACTAAGTAAAACTGGCACAATTCACATCATAGGTGGTACCGGAATAATCAGTGATGCTTTTAAAACGGAATTGAATAGACTTGGGTTTAATAATATAGATCGCATTGGCGGATACGATCGATACGACACAAATACTCTAATCGCCCAGAAACTCGTTGCCCCTAAAAATACTCCCATAGTTATAGCATCGGGTGAAAGTTTTCCAGATGCTCTAAGCATTTCAAGCATTGCGAGTAGTTATGGATATCCAATTTTATTGACGGCTAAAGATTCTTTATCCCCAGGAATCAAAAGCTATATATCCAGTGTGCAACCTTCCCAAGTGTATATTGTGGGAGGAACTGGCGTAGTTTCAGATGCGGTACAAACAAGCATAAAAGCTCTTACACCTGCCACTATTACTCGCTTGGCAGGTACTGATCGATTCGACACAGTCGAAAAAATATTGTCTACATTTTCACTGACACCAAAGACAGTGTATATTGCCTCAGGAATGAATTTCCCCGATGCGCTGGCGGGAAGCACTTTAGCATCAGTTACAGGCGATCCAATTGTACTGGTCGACCCTTCAATCCCAGGGGTTCCACCTTCTATTATGAAGTACTTGCAAACTCTATATTCGAATGGAGTTGTTCCTAATATAGTCGCTTTCGGTGGAACTGGAGTTATCCCTGATATTGTGCTAGATAGCGTTGGCGGTGTATTAATCGGTGATTACAGCGATTTAGTGAGTAAAGAGACAAAAAATCCATCTCTTTACAACAATTTTAATGTCCTAAATGAACCAATTGTTGATGTTTTTAAATCTACAAACACCAATTCGGAGAGAGTAACTCAAGCACTCTATGGTCAACAAGTCAAAATTATAGCAGAAACTTCAGGATGGTCAAACGTAGAGGTGAAAGATGGGTATATTGGCTGGATTGAATCATCGAAAATAACCAAGAATTTCACCAGTATAACACCTGAAATAATTACAATAGCCTCAGAATTTAAAAATGTATACGCAAGCATGAATGGGACTTCACTCATTACGAAACTAACCTTGGGAACAGAATTATATTTGATCAAGAAAACGACTAATTGGTATGAAGTAGCTCTACCGAACGGTACAGGCTGGATAGAAGCTACAGATACGTTACAGCTACCAGCGGGAGCTCACATTCCTAAAACAACCGGTGTCGATTTTGTAAACACAGCCAAGAAATTTTTAGGAGTTCCTTATCTTTGGGGAGGAGTAGGCGGATGGGGCATAGATTGTTCTGGATTAACTTATATTAGTAGTCGTGTTAATGGCGTAGACTTGCCACGAGATGCACAACCTCAATATGATGCGATCCCTACTTCTATTGCACCAACTATCACTGACATGTTGCCCGGAGATTTGGTGTTTTTTAGTGACTATAAAGGGTCTAAAGCAATCACACATGTTGGAATTTATATTGGTGATAATCAATTTATAAATGCACTTGGTGGTGAAGGTACAGTTATAACTTCTTTTTCAAGTGACTACTTTCAGCAAAGACTTGTCGGGGTGAAGAGAGTCTTTGCAAACTAGAAAATAGCAAGCCTACTTTCAAGCTCGAATCATACCTTAAAGTGTGAACAGTCCTCTAATTCATAGGGGATTAACACATAAAATGGGGAGGTAACAAACTGGAAAACAAGTTTTGTTACATCCCCATTTGGTTGGATTTATTATTCTAATATCAATACTCTTGGAATATTTCAGAAATAATGCAAACTATAAGAGTATTGTTAGCTTAGGTTCAGAGGCTCTGCCAATTCTGGTTGATCGAATAGATCGAAGTAAGGAAAATGGTTTAAAAGAATACATCTTATCAATTGCTACTGAAGAGATTTCAAAAGTAAACTTAAAGAAGGATAGGGGTGAATGGAGTTCAGCTAAAGGATTCACAAAAGTATGGAAAACACATTTAAGAATATTCCTACCAACGTGAATAAAATAGTAGCATCAAATGAAGCTAACGATAAGAAGGTTCAAGAATTAGTTTTACTGGGGACTCCAGCAATACCGTTTATTATGGACAAAATAGAACAAGGAAATACGGAATTATTCCCATCTCTAGATCAGTTGCTCCGTGGAAATGCGAATTTCACCATGAATTAAATTACCGATGGATCGGAATGGGTAAAAAAACACAAATCCCAATTTAATGATCTGCGTGATTTTGTTAACAAAGAGAGAATGTAAATTAGAGACAGATAACGTCAGGTTGTGCACATGGATGAAGTGAATTAAGGCCGACGCGTTTCGAAGATCACCTCAGGGTATTGTTTCGTAGGCCCATTGAGCATGGTTGACGTAGCGCCCTTTAGGTGTTTGTCAAAGAATGCTACAGAGTAGGCATTAATGATATCGTGCGCTCGCTGGATACCGATCGGTCCGCTGAAACCAATTTTCGGGAAAAATGGTGATGCGTATGAAAGGTCTGTTAAATCGATGTGGAACATCCCAGGTATTTGAACGAAGTAGCCATCTCCTGGCAAACTATTATAGACAGAGCGCATAGTGGTCTGAGTTTGCTTGATATCGTTCTCTGTCCAGCCGCCAGCCTTTTCTCTTTCGAGTCGCATCGTGTCTGCATCTCGGGTAATCCACATGCTTGGTTGTTGCAAGCCCTGCTGGACAACATTGGCGCTCATCAGAACATCCATGACAAGACAGGCCTTGAGGCGTGGATCTTTCAAGCAGGCCTCGGCACCAACGATACCGCCGTAGGACACTCCAAACATGCCAATATGCTGAAGATCCAGTTTTCCAGCTAGGATATTGTTTGGGTCAATGTTATTTATAGAAGCAAGCTGATTAAGCGTAAAACTAACATCTTGCGCAAAATACGGAATAATGCCGTCCTTAAAGGCCTGACCGTTCAGCACTGGCGCTTTTTCGCTCGGATTGACGCTTTGTTGCGTCAGAGGATCCATCTGATTTTTTGATAGTCCAGCTATTTGATGTCCATCTGGGAAAACCACCGACGCGGCAGCACCTGGTTGATCGATGCCCACGACAACATAGCCATTCGAGACCAGCTCCTCAACCTGAAAGGTGTTCATCTGACGATAGCCAGTGAGTCCTTCTAGAAAAATGAGCACTGGGTAGATGGGTTTATTGTCCGCTACGGATACAGATTCAGCAGCATTCGTAGAAACGTAGTTTAGGTGTTTAAAGAGAAAATCCGGATAATTGTGCAGCCGCGCCAGCGCTGTCGCAACAGCATCGGCGTCCTGAATGTAGGGAGCACGCGGAGAAGTGGAGTCTTTCTTTGCTGGATACCAAATCTGTACCATCAGCTCACGACGAGCATTCGGATCAGCGCTAAAGATTTCCTGACGGCTGGCGTCCATCCAGTGGTAGGTCACTGTACCGATCTTATAGGGCCCGCTTGGGTTCGGGAAGCGGAACACTGGGAGCACTACCGGCAGAACGATGGAGATTGCCAGTCCGAATACGACCAGTCCAATGGCCAGAACTAGGGCAGGCCTGGCAGGTTTGCCCGCAGACGCTACGAAGCGTAAAAGCCAGATTAGGAAAAATAGCGCAGCCAGCACGTAGGCAGGGACCATCTGCCAGCGCGGTCCCTCCACCAGTAGCTGTGCGGCGGCTATCAGCAGCGTGATAAACGCTGAATATCGCATCCAGAACAGCGCCCTGGGAAGCGGGACCGTCAATGCGATGAATGTCAGCAGATTGGCAAGTAACAACATAATTTCAATAGGTCTCATCTCTTCTTCTCCTTAGCCGATGATGGAAATCGCGTTTCCTTTCAAGGGTCATGTTCATATTATACTACATTTCATTGAGGTCAAAAAAGAACCGGAAATAAGAGAACTAATTTTTGGATTCCCGATCAAATGAAAATTTAAGGGTGAGAAGTATCTGCGGATTTTTTTAAGTGGGGTAAGCTGCGTCGGTAAAACAACGATTGGTAAGCAGCTTGCTGAGGAAGTGGAGTACAAGTTCTTTGATTTAGATTGTGAAGTAGAGTCGTATTATGGTAAGTCCATAAAGTTTCTTCAATCGGAATTTATGACAATGGATGCCTATCGTAAAAAGGCTGCGCTTGTTAGAGAAAATTGTTGCAAGTAACTCTGACAATGGATGAGAAAGCCCACAACGGCAATCCAGTGTTACGCTGGATGATGGATAACATCTATGTCAGAACAGACCTCGCAGGGAATATTAAGCCGGACAAAGAAAAAAGCACCGAGCGAATTGACGGTGCTGTTGCATTAATAATGGCATTAGATAGAGCTCTTCGCCATCACGATGATGGTGGGAGTATCTATGATAAGCGCGGGCTTCTGATTCTATAAACGAAAAAGTATTGAGTTTAGCTGAACAATAGGGATACAGCTAAAACCGAATTCATTTATCTGACCCTCTTTGGAGTTTTCTAAAGAGGGCTAAATTCCAAACCATAATAGAAAGGATTAATGGGTACAAAAGGGCCGAATACCACAATTTCCACGTTGTATAATAA
>DATMYU010000649.1:0-2778 GCA_035560775.1 Desulfosporosinus sp. | reverse complement strand
GTTATAAATATTCAGAATCACTTCTTAGCAATGAAATACAAAATAAAATGAGTGCTAAGCTACAGGGAACAATCAAGGATATTGAGAAACAACTAATGGAACATGGTACTTTAATTCAAGGCATAGCCAGTACACTAAGATCTGCTGATGGTAGCTTTAGTCCAGAACAGTATACTAGTTTATTTGAAGACAATGTAACAAATAGTGACGTGACCTTTGGAATTGGTGTGTTCTATGAGCCTTATGCCTATAAGCAAGACGTTAAGTACTATGGACCCTATGCTTATAAAGATAATCAAAAGGTAATCTATACGGATGAATATAGTGATGAGAAGTATGACTATCCTAGCCAAGATTGGTATAAAACTGGCAAGAACACAACAGAAAAGATTGTCTGGACAGATCCTTACTACGATGAAGTAACTAAGGTTACAATGCTCACAGCTTGCGTACCGCTGCGTGATAAGCAAGGAAACTTTATGGGTGTAGTCACTGGGGATCTCGATTTTGTCACCCTGCAGAAACTAATTAGTGATATTCAGTTAAATATTAAGGCTGATGTTTACTTAATCAATAAAGAGGGGCAGTATTTAGCTAATCCAGACCAAGATAAAGTAATGAAAGCTAAAATCACTGAAGACCCTAACCAGAGCTTGAGTGAAGCTGCCAAAACTATGCTTAATGGCCAAGAAGGAATGTTTACATACTCCAGAGATGGATCAAGAAGGGTTTATTATGCACCTATTCCGGGATTCGGCTGGACATTGGCTATTGACGTTTCGGAGACCGATCTATTCGCTCCTTTAAGTGCTTTATTGTACCGAATGCTAATGATTTTTGTCGTGGCAATTGTGGTCATAGGGACAGTACTGCTTCTATATAGTCGATATATTGTTAAAAATATTAAACTGGTCAACCAGTTCGCTACAGCGATTGTTCAAGGGGACCTTAGTAAAAGTATTGTGGTTCGATCTAAAGATGAGTTTGGTCAAATGACGGAGAACCTTAACACGATGATGAAAAATTATAAGGGAATTATTGAAGAAATCGTAAACAGTTCACAGCAGTTAGCCGCTTCGGCAGAAGAATTGACCGCCAGTGCTGACGAGGGCAGTAGGACCACGGAACAAATTGCTTATTCCATTCAGGAAGTATCTGACGGGGTTAAACAAAAACTCGAGGGTGTCGATGCCACGGCACAGTCTGCCCAATTAGTTTCTGTACATATGCATACCATCACTCAGGATATCCAATTGGTTACGACAGGGTCAGTCTCTACATCGGAAAAGGCTGCTAATGGGAACAGTGTTGTTAGAAAAGCGGTTGATGAGATGCAAGAGATTAGTAGTAAAGTCATAGAGGCTGCAGATGTTGTGAATAGCCTAGGGATAAAATCCGGGGAAATAGGGGAAATAGTAGCACTAATAACCAACATTGCTGCTCAAACGAATCTCCTGGCTTTAAATGCAGCGATCGAAGCAGCTCGGGCAGGAGAGCAGGGCAGAGGATTTGCAGTTGTTGCAGATGAAGTGCGAAAACTTGCTGAACAGTCGAGTGATGCAGCCGGAAAAATTAGTGGGTTGGTAAGCGAAATTCAAAAGGAAACCACGAAGGCCGTTAAGACCATGAACGATGGAACGGCTGCGGTCCAAGACGGGATTACCATGGTTAACTTGGCTGGTGAAGCGTTCCAAGATATCTTGCAGGGAGTCCACGACTTCTCAAAACAGGCACAGGCTGTTGCTGACGTAGTTGAGAAGGTTGGAGCGAGTACCGAGACAATCGTTTCCTCAATCATGGAGATTGCGAACATTCCTAAAGAGATTGCAGGAAGTCTAGAAAATGTAGTGGCAGGGACAGAGGAACAGAGTGCTTCTATGGAGGGAATTCGTAGGTCAGCGACCTCTCTAGCTCAAATGGCAACAGACTTTCAGGGGAGTGTTATGATGTTCAAACTTTAAGTTTCTTATATGGATGCCAAAAAAGTCATTGTAACTTCGCGATAAGTTAGCAATGGCTTTTTTTCTTTGCCCATACCTTGGGGTAATTAAAGTTTTGCGATACCCTTGATTTGATCCATGAGGCAGGAATTTCAGAGCATCGATTTTGAATGACTTACCTAGTACTGGATTATTGGCGACACGATGTAAACAGCGCCTAAGTTAACGGTCTCAAGTTGCGTTAAGTTTTATTATTTATTAGAGGTATGACAAAGATAGCATATAAAACATATAAAAGGGCCTTGGACTGCGTTCCAGGCTTTTGTAACGGCTTGAATTGGAGCACTGGAAAAGAGATTATTATTTATTTGGATAACCTATTCGCAACGCTTGAAGCCATATAAGAGTCTGGTTTAATCACACATTGAAATCCGCAAGCTCTAACCCATCCTTTAATTTCTGCAATGTACTGTGATGTTGGTCCATTATATCCAACATCGACATGAACAGCAATTTCGTACGGAAAATTGCTGTTCTCAAAGATAGTGCTCAATTTAAGAGCTAACTTAATGCTTAGATTTGTTTCGTAAAATATCTTTTGTCTAATGTTGCTAATCTTTTTTACCTTTAATATTTCGAAAAAGTAAATTCCACCCCTTCCAATCTTGTTCTTTATTTTATGGATACCTACTGTAACTGGCACCTTCGTATAGCTGAAGTTTTGGCTATCGGTTCCCACCGCGATTACATATTCTGCATTTAGATCTTGAGCAGTATAAGCTTTTATTATCGAAACCATTTCTTGAAAGGAAACTTCTCCGTATGTCAGACTGTGCAT
>DATMYU010000648.1:0-4640 GCA_035560775.1 Desulfosporosinus sp. | reverse complement strand
TAGGCTGACGTATATCCTATTTTCCCCGAGAGATACAATTCTACTATTCGTATCATCTCTTCTACTGGTATTTTTCTCTGTTGTGACATAATTACCCCCAGACTGAACAGTTTTTTATTTCACTGTCCTGTCTGGGGGTAGCATACCACTTCTCAACCAACGCATTAAATATTTCTTCATCAAATTCTAAGCCCAGAACCATCATAGAATGAAGTAACACCAACGTGCCCTGTCACGTTAAAAGAGCTATAATTTATCCTCAAGGTTAAAAGTAACTTTTGGGGAACTATTGCAAATTATGATCTAAAGACAATTAAGCTACTTCTAAATCACATGGCTTGCGATCTAAATAATAATACAATCTCATAGATCATTTATCTTCAACAATTCCTTGAGGAGGTTCATATTGTTGATGATGTTTTGGTCATTGGATCGATAAGTCAGAGCGATCTTATTGTGACGGTAAGATAGTTCGTATTCCCCCATCTGGTAATAGCAAAGACCAAGCTGCATATGAGGCAGCCAGGTGCGGCTCGCGTGGTTTTGGATGGCCCAAGGGTTGTTTGGCGTTGGTAACTCGGAAGCGAGTTTGTACCAAAACGCAGCTTGAGAAAATTGGTTTTTCTCCAAAAAATAATAACCCAAACGACAACAAAACTCCGGACGAGGAGTATCGTATTCCATGGACTCGAAGATGAATTCCCGTTCTTTTTTTCGATCCTCGATAAGATGATAACAATCCGCCAGTTTACTACAAACATAGATACGATCTTCCATCGAAATATCATCCGAATCCATTAATTTCAAGTAGAGTTCAATGGCTTTCTGGTATGACCGGTGCTGATGGAGTTCCATGGCGTAATGCAACGTATCTTGGGGAGTAAACTCCTTACCTTGAGCTAAGAGGTTCTCGTAAATTTTTAGATTCCGATCAGGGTCAGAAGTGCTCTGATTTTTCCTATGGGTTACTACAACATCGCAATCATAAAAGGTCCCATCCTTGAGCACTAAATCTTCATGGACGGCACCTTTCCACAGATAATTCTTGACACGTTTCACCAGTCTTGTTCGCCTTACATTCAGCGTAGCATTTCCGTGGCCATCAAAGTCACAGTGATACTGCATGGACACAGCATCCAACTCAGGAGACATGTATTGCTTCAAATGAGTTAGTTTCTGGCTATCTTCGGGCAACAAGATATCGTCGGCATCAAGCCACAGGATGTAATCCATAGTGGCCTTGGCAAAGGAGAAGTTCCGAGCAGCCGCAAAATCGTCAATCCAGGCAAAGTCAAAGATGTGAGAGGTCCACTTGTCGGCAATTTGCTTGCTCCGGTCTGTCGATCCCGTATCCACAATAATGATTTCATCCACGACGTCACCAACCGATTGTAAACATCGTCCAAGAGTATCCTCTTCGTTTTTCACAATCATACATAGGCTGATAGTAATCATTTGGACACCTCTCTGAATTTTCGTTGTTACTTCTACTCTGTATGCTAAAAGACTTCATGATGCGACTGACCTCATTATTTTAAATGGAAAAGTTTAAAGTTAAAAAAAGAAAGGATAGCAACCGAACCTATTTATCGCCTCTTTCGTAGCTTTTGCTTTTTAAGCTTCTTTCCTGTTGTCAAAGTCGGTCCCGATGATTATGACTTTTCCATCATCTTTGACAGTGTAACAAACCGAAAAACCTGCCATCAGTTGGAGAAAGGGCACTATGAGGGGGAATGTGATTATTAATGAGTGGGATGGAAAATGAATATAACTACTCGCACTTGCAATTTGAAACAAATCAGTTTTACGGTGAAAGGAAAAATATGATGAGCATAATAATTCGTCAGGAAAACGAAAACGATTATCAAGAAGTAGAAAATTTAACAAGGGAAGCTTTTTGGGATCTCTATCAATCTGGACGTACTGAGCATCTGATTGTTCACAAAATCCGCAAGGGTTCCTCTTTTATACCCGAATTGGATTTTGTAGCTTTGCTGGAAGATAAGATTGTCGGAATAGTTTTTGCTTGCCTATAAAATTAAATGCTCATCTTTTTGACGTTAATTCACTGAACAACAGGACGCGCCTCAATATACCCTCTATAACCCAACGGAGCAAGTTGAAATCTCGGTGCTGCTTCAGGTGCCCATTTATATCCGTAAATATTAGGGTTGAATTTTTCAATGTGCTCCCAAATTTCGTCGATAGCATCCATAAAGTCATCGTCGTTAAAAGGTTCTCCTTGAAAAATCATCATCGTACAAGGTGGCAACTCAATCAGATCATATCCATCAGAGACAGCATTGTTGTAAGCAAGTGGCAGCTCCACACCCTGCACATATTGGGAAGTACCATTTTTTATCAGGTCTTCTGGTAGCCACATTCCAATGGGTTCATAAATTGCTTCTTTAACAGCATAGGCCACACATCACAGCCGACTTCTTCGCAATATCCAAAATACTCTGTTGCTTTGATTCCTCGCTTTAAAAGTACCTTTCTGGCAGGACGTTCAATAATTTGCACGAATACTATTTTGGTTGCTTTTTTCTCACTCATCTTCATTCCTCCTTTATGCAATGCTCGGAAGGTATCGAAAACTCTTGCAGGCATAAACAGTTGGATAGGCGGAGTGTTTTGACTATATCTTTTGGGGGGTAAGCCAAAGTTGAAAAAGCACGAGTGAAGCCTTCGTGAGAGTCAAAGACAAAATCCAAGGCAACATCGATTATTTTTCGTTCCTCATCACGAAGAAACAGTACTGCTCTGGTTAGTCTTAAAGCACGAATATAATCAAAGGGGGTTCTTCCCGTTATATCTTTAAAAATTCTCGCTGAGTGCCATGAAGAATATCCAGCAGCATTTGAGAGTTGCTTAAGTATAATCTCTTCATATATGTTATGTGGTCCTCAATATACTCCTGCATTTTTTGCACTGCCCTTATTGTTTCAACCTGATTCATTTTCTCACCTCCCGTATATAGCATAAATAAACAGGAGAAGTAATTCTTGACCTAGATTGCTGAGTTGCTTTCCAACCATCCTTCTCTTAAAGCATATCCACCAAGCTCTCCACCCTCAGGTCCTATCTCAATTATATAATCTGCCTATTTTATGAGTAGAGGATTATGTTCAATGACGATCAATGTTGCACCCTTTCCAGTCAATTCATTGAAAATATAATTAAGCTTCTTCACATCATCATCATGAAGTCCTGTAGTAGGCTCGTCAAGTATATAAATGACATCTTTAGTTTTGCTATTGCACAGTTTCTTGGCAAGTTGCATACTGCATAAATGCAGGTGTTGCCGCCAAGGGTCCACCAGGTCAAGCGGAGATAACATTCGATATTTTTGAAGATGAGGGCAAAAAGCTCAAATTTGACAGATGAAATCCAAAGACATCGGAACTTATAAAAAGGCTATTCGTGATAAACGTACTTCCTCGGGAATCTCTAAATCAAACTCAAGCGAAATATAATCGCAATAGGCTGCAATGATAACATGCTTTAGGAATGTGCCCTTTTGCAACGGGGCAATTCGCTCATATAACTCTTGTCCCAATAAGTTGAAGGCCCGAAGGGACTTTTTGATCTACAGATCACAAAAGTTCCTTCGGGCCAGCTCCGAGCATTCCCTACCTTTGATCTACATGGCTCAAACTTTGAATGTTAGTAATGACAGGCCTTTGGTTACTGACTCTAGGCATCAGCATAACCGTCGGGTCATCTTCAGTAAAAATTCGAAGGATGTGTGGAGTCGCAATAAATATCGGGGTGTTTCCATCTGCATCGGAAAGCACTAAAACACCATATTCATTGCGGTAGACATCACCAGAAGCCACGATGGCGGGACCCAGGCGAATATCGACACTGGTGCCCAAAGGCAAATAGGATTGTATCGCTGCAATCATATTGGTATCGCAACCCGGGGACAAAGGGTCTGGTGAGGTCAGATAGGTAAAAGTAGGATCGTACACAGTTCCATCTCCTGGATAAACAGCTGTAATGTTAGCGATAGGAAGTGCCTCGTAGTCGTTATTCACGTCAGTCAGCCGCAAAATTCCTGGCCCGGTAGCATTTGGAGACGAGTACAGATCCAGCGGCACCCCTGAATAAGAAGCCAGGGAACTGGAGAATACCGTCCAAGTGGTGGTAGGATAGGCTGTAATCATTTGGGCAAGAATATTAGCCAATTGGTTCACAGCAAAGCAACCCATCGTGTCCGCCATTACACCGGCTGCTCCTGTCTCTCCTATGGCTCCTGTCTCTCCTGTGGCCCCTGTCTCTCCTATGGCTCCTGTAGCCCCCTTTATCCCTTGAGATCCTATTGGATCAAGTTCTGCTGGCAACACACGATGAGCCGCAACCAAGTTCCCAACAGCATCTTTTCCCCATGCCGAAATTTCTACAGCGTCGGAACTTGTAATGAACTGGAACTCGAAAGCATCAAACTGCGCAAAATAATTATTTGTGAAAACTCCTCCCACCGCTAAAATAAACACCTCTTGAGCATACATCGTTTTTGTTGTTCCTGTCACAAAAAAACCCGAAATTTCTATAGTAGCATCTATTGTATCATCGTTGGTAACTTTCACTATAAACGTTGAAGTTGATTCTACACCAGCAACTTGTGTATTTTCAAT
>DATMYU010000647.1:0-5498 GCA_035560775.1 Desulfosporosinus sp. | reverse complement strand
TCAGAGGCCACCTTTTCTTTACGTTTGATGCCAAACCTAAAGTTTATCCGGTATTAGCCCTCGTTTCCAAGGGTTGTCCCGGGTTTATGGGTAGGTTACCCACGCGTTACTCACCCGTCCGCCACTAAAAATTTCTCTAAGCAAGCTTATTGAAATTCTCCGTTCGACTTGCATGTGTTAGGCACGCCGCCAGCGTTCGTCCTGAGCCAGGATCAAACTCTCCATAAAAAGTTATTCAAACTTCTCTTTGAAGAAGATGATTCGCTCATTGTTTTTTTGAAACCCTTGCGAGTTTCTCTCATTGGCTGTCCTTGTTGTTTAGTTTTCAAAGACCAAAGACCATTCATTGGTGCTGTCTATGTTTCCTGTGCCCGATTGGGCCGGATTTACATCTTAGCATTTTCAACTCGCGTTGTCAATGACTAATTTGCTTGGTTTGGACTGACTAGTTCGAAGGTTTTAACCCCTCGCTTCTTCAATCCCTGTGCGTCTTTATGGCGCTCAGTTATAGTACCATTTTCGACGAACGATGTCAACAACTATTAGTATTATTTGTCATTAATTCGGTTCTCTCAGGAATTAGTAACGTCAGTAAAGAGATCACTTGCCAGTAAAGGGATCACTTCTAGCATAATTAGACGTACTGGTAATAAACTCACCCCGCGTCTCTTGCCTTTGCTGGGAAGAACATAATCAAAATAAAACTCAGTACCGCTAATATAAATAAACCCCAAAAGACAGCTTGAAGCGCAGTTGCCAATCCTGACGACATTATTTGCAACACACCTAGGGAAAGTGTTCCTCTCTTAACCGGGTCAAGTAAGATGTTGATAACATTAACGTTTAACGTCTCCCCACTTACACCCTTTAAATAACTAGTTAGATATACGTTTAAAACACCACCTAATACAGCTGCACCTAAAGCATTTCCCAAAATATTCATAAACATGTTAGAGGCGGTTACCACTCCACGCATCTCCCACTTCACGTGGTCTTGAATCCCCACAATAAATACTGTTCTCGCAAGTCCCATCCCTAAGCCGATCAGTAATGAACCCACGCCAGCCCAAAGCCATCCTTTTTCCGGGCGTAGTGTAATAAAGAATACCGAACCTATAAGAATCCAAATCCCACCGACGACTGCAATGCGTCTGAATCCATACTTAAACATGACCTTTCCCGCCACAGTTGCCCCTACTATCCACCCCATCGACATAAAAGCAAGCGCAAAGCCCGAAGTAATTGGGGATTTCCCCATTACCCCTTGAATATAGGTTGGTAAAAACGAGGAGACCCCAATAAGCACCACACCCGTCGTCAACGTCGCCAAATTAGAAACAACAATTAATGAATCCGTCCAAATTTCCAAGGGCATAATAGGCTCTTCTGCGAGTTTTTCTTGCCTGATAAACAAATAGGTTCCAGCTAAACACACTCCCAATAAAAGCAACACTGGTGCGGAAGACCAAGACCACACAGTTCCTGCCTGTATGAATACGACCATCAGCGCACTGATCGAAATAAAAATAAGTGCTGATCCGATGTAATCAATTTTGTGTTCTTGTTTATGTACCGTCTCTCCGAGGAAAAACCAAATCCCAGCAATCGCGAGTACACCAATCGGAATATTCACCCAAAAAATCCAAGACCATCGGACATATTGCACAAAAAAAGCCCCTAGCCCTGGTCCAAGAATGGACGATATCCCCCAGACACTCGAAATATATCCTTGGATGCGGGCACGCTCTGTCGTTGTAAAGATATCCCCCACAATAGTTGTGGCGATAGGTTGGACTGCACCAGCTCCTAGACCCTGGATCAAGCGAAAAAAAATCAGCATATTCATTGTTTTGGCAAAGCCACAAAGCAGCGATCCAATCAAAAAGATAAGTACTCCGAAGGTAAAAATAGGCCTTCGCCCGTACAGATCTGCCAATTTCCCATATATCGGAATAGTCACTGCCTGAGCCAGCAGAAAGGCTGAAAATACCCAACTAAACAGGGAGAAGCCACCAAGATCGGCCACAATACTAGGTATCGCAGTTGCCACAATTGTCCCCTCTATGGCGGCCATGAACATCGCTAAGATAATACTGACTAAAACAATTTTACGGTTTGTTTTATTCGGCATTTCTATTCCTCATCCGAACTTCTATATTTTTCCAAAACTGCCTGGATTGTAAACCACTCCACCTCTTCTGGAAGAAGCTCCTTAATTGGACGCAATCTTTCTCGACCTACCTGGCGAATGGCATCTAGTATAAGGGGTTCCTGATCAATAGGGATGAAATCATCCCAGGGGACCACTTGTCCATCTAGAGCACAGCGCACGAGATGTTGCTGAACCGTCAGCGCAGTAACATTCCGAACTCTCGCAATATCTTCCAAGGTATATCCTTGTTGGTAAAGTAGAAACGTTTGCTGATGACTCAACACTTTATCCTTAGCAGCTTTCGCTGAACTGCGAATTTGCGGTGAACGCACGCTGTCAGTCGGTATACTACGTTGCACCACTGTGGGGCTAAAGCTCCGAATTTCCTCAATAAACGCATTCCCATATTTCTCTAGCTTCCGCTCTCCAACCCCACTTATGCGAATCATTGAATGGTGATCTGTCGGACAAAGCTGAGCCATTTCTCTCAGTGTACTATCTGCAAAAATCATATAAGGGGGCAGGTTTTCCCTGAGGGCTATTTCTCTGCGGAGTGCCCTCAAACGATCAAAGAGACCGACCTCTTCTGCTTCTTCACGAGAAGGCTGTTGCGACACTTTCTGCATGACTTTCTCTTTCCCTTTTATAACGGAAATTGCACTAGGTAGGAGCTTTACCACTGGGTACTCACCATTTGATAATTGCAAATAGTTCTCCGCCACCAAATAATTGATGCGGTCTTTGATATCCTGCAACGATACTTCGCGCATAATTCCATGCGTGGAAAGCTCATCAAAACGCAGCTCAATAATCTTGGCTTTGCGCGATCCTTTTAATACTTCTGCTACCATACCTATGCCAAACCGCTCATGCATCCGATAAATACAGGAAAATATTTTTTGAGCCTGCACAGTAATATCGACCATTTCTCGATCGTCGTTACAATTACTACAATTTGCACATTCATCTTGGACGTTAACTTCCCCAAAATACTCCAGAATTGTCTTACGCAAACAACGCGGCGTATGACAGTAATCGACCATTCCCTGAAGTTTCTTGAGCTCATTGTGCTTTCGCTCTGGTTGAAAAATGGTCTGTTCAATCAGATATCTTTGCAAAACCACATCCTGAGGAGAAAATAGCAACATACATTCCCCTGGTTCCCCGTCCCGCCCGGCACGCCCCGCCTCTTGGTAATAGGACTCCATATTTCTTGGCATATTATAATGAATTACGAAACGAACATTCGATTTATCGATTCCCATCCCAAACGCATTAGTCGCCACCATAACTGTCTTTTCATCAAAGAGAAAATCCTCTTGGCTCTTTTTGCGTTCTTCATCATTCATCCCCGCGTGATATTTTCCTACTTTTAAGCCATTTTTTGCTAAGAAGCCCTGAAGGGCATCCACCTCTTTACGAGTTCCCGCATAAATAATCCCGGATTGATCAGCATGTAATTTGGCATAATCCAGAAGAAAGACCTTTTTGTTTTCCCCTCGAAGCGTTGAAAACGTCAGGTTCGGACGGTCAAAACTTGTCACAAATACATTGGCTTCGTTTAACTCTAACAGTCTGACGATATCCGACTGAACCTCCTCAGTTGCCGTCGCCGTAAAAGCCCCAATCAGAGGTTGTTGAGGAAATGATTTGAGAAACGGACCCAGATGCAGGTAGCTCGGTCGAAAATCGTGCCCCCACTGAGAGACGCAATGGGCTTCATCAATCGCAATGAAAGAGACATTCAGCGACTCGAGGAGATTACGAAAGCTTTCCGCCTCCAACCGTTCAGGCGCAACATATAAAAGCTTAAATTCCCCATAGGCAGCCCGTTCGATTCGAGTCCTAACCTCTTTTAAGGATAACGAACTGTTAATAAACGTTGCCGGAACTCCGTATTGTTGTAGAGCATCTACCTGATCCTTCATTAAAGAAATCAATGGTGAGATTACAAGTGTTGTTCCCTCAAACAACAAGGCTGGGATTTGATAAGCTAAAGACTTTCCAGCGCCTGTCGGCATTATGGCTAAAGTATCCTTACCCTGGAGTAAACTTTCGATCACTTTTTGCTGGCCATCGCGGAATTGAGTATACCCGAAATACCTTTGCAGTACCTCCAAGGCTTTTTCAATCATAATTACCAACATCTCCTTAAGTTATGTAGACTAACAATCTTTATTCATTATAACAAAAAAAGACCGGTTAAGCTTTCGCTTAACACGGTTTTATCTATTCTTTACCAGAAAATCAATTAGTGTCCAGACTAATACTTCCCCGAGGTTGTATAATATATGTCAGCTTTTGATGTTTGGTTCGTTCCACCCCTCTGTCCCAATCAGAGGAACGAAGCGCACCGGCCCTAAATTTTCTTTTATCACTTCACAGGTCTTTATCTTCTTGACACGCATCAACTTCTGCTCTCCCTTATCCCCTACCGGAATGACCAATCGACCGCCGATAGCCAATTGATCGATTAATGACTCCGGAATCACAGGACCTCCCGCCGTGACAAGTATGGCTTCAAACGGTGCTTTTTCTGGCCATCCGAGCGTACCGTCCCCAACGTGCACCTCAATATTTTCATAACCCTGGATCTTAAATCGTGCCTTGGCAATATGAGACAGTAGGTCATGGCGTTCAATTGTATAGATGTATGCGGCCATGCGGGATAAAATAGCGGTCGAATAACCAGAACCCGTTCCAATTTCCAGAACATTATCACTTGCTTTTAACTCTAAAGCCTGAGCCATGAGTGCAACTATATATGGCTGACTGATCGTCTGACCCGATTCAATTCCCAAGGCGGAGTCATGATAGGCATACTTTTGTCTCTCTTCCATAACATACTTGTGTCGTGGAACTATAAGCATACTATTTATAACCGACTCATCCTGAATGCCCCTATCAATCAGCTGAGTTTGAACCATCCATTCACGTTCGGCCGCTCGATCATCTAAATCATCTTGATGACAATCTTTAGTCAATTTAACTCACCCCAACTTGATGTTTTTTTTATTTTCTCCGTTTTTGTGAGCTATATTTTATTTATACAAATTCCTATCGCGACCGAACAATAGTCTTGTAATTTAGGTAATGCTGAAAACCAATAAAATTCCACATGAACACGAAGTTTTTGGTATAATTAGATACTAATCAATTCAACTGTGATTAGGTGTTATTATTTAGAAACCTGTCAAAGGGTTTTTGAGAGCGTGCTTTAACTGATGTTTACCGAAAGCAACAAGGGGGTCAACTATGTACAAAAGAATTTTAGTAAAAACGTGGAGCACTATCTCTCCAAGATTCGCTTTGATATTCGTAGCGGTTTAAGGGTGCTCTCTTAAAC
>DATMYU010000646.1:0-4679 GCA_035560775.1 Desulfosporosinus sp. | reverse complement strand
TAATAATATCATCGATAAAGATTTTACGCCAGCATACCACTCTAATATTTCGAAATAGTGGCTAAAGAATACTTGTTTGGCACCAAATAAGCCCTATTAATAAACTAAAAAAGCCTCCATTCAGGAAGGCTTCTTGTGTATGGCTTATTATTAATAGTCCGCTGCATGCTCAGTCTGAGCCCATTTGGTCTGGTTGTAACTCACAGCTAACTTCACCATTCGTTCAGCCCATTCAGGACACCCCAGAGCGTGAATATGATTATAAGCCGCAAAGACGTTCTTATAACAAATTCCGTCGTGTTGCCCATCAATCCCATGTCCTCGCTTGACCTTTAAACCAAATTTAACATCAGAAGCCAAGTTAATTATCCGGGAATTATGAAATTCATGACCCTTAATCTCCATCGCCTCAGTAAACCAAAGCTGGTCAGGATTGGTCTCCATAATCGTATACCCATGACCTTGAGGTTTGCTTTCCATCTGCGTATCAAGTGGCAGTAAACCGACCATTTCGAAGTTTCGCGAAGAACTTTGAATTGAGCGTCCGAGGTACATAAGTCCTCCACACTCGGCGTAAATTGGTAGTCCTTTTTCACCAGAGCGTCTGATATCACTGCGCAATGTTTTATTTTCCTCGAGCTCAGCAGCAAAGACTTCTGGGAACCCCCCTCCGATATAGAGCCCATCAAGGTCTCCAGGAAGATGGCTATCAAGGAGGCTATTGATAGGGATTACATCGGCACCCATTTGTTTTAAGGTCTCCAAGTTTTCCGGATAATAAAAACTAAAGGCTGCGTCTTGAATAACTCCAATTTTCGGAGTCAGAGTCTTACTTTTTACCACATATTTCGTTAAGTCAGGAACTGAATTATTATTATATAAGGGGAGCTCAGGTGCGCTTTGAGCCAAAGAAAGGATTTTAGGTAAATCCACATTTGCAGATATGACATCCGCAAAATAATTAAGCAGCTTGTCCGTTTCAGCTATTTCGCCTTTTGTGACAAGCCCGAGGTGTCGATCAGGAATACATAAGTTGACGTCTTTGGGAATCGCCCCCACAACCGGGATCCTACAGAATTCTTCAATAGCTTCGCGAGCCATCTTTTCATGACGGGCTCGTGCCACTTTATTTAAAACGACACCCACGATCTGCACGTTTGGGTCAAAATGCTGATAACCCATTACCATAGCTGCAATACTGCGAGTCATACGGGTAGCATCAATCACTAAAAGTACAGGTGAGCTCGTTATTTTCGCGATTTCAGCTGTAGAACTGCTTCCTTGCATGTCTAAACCATCATAGAGTCCCATTGCACCTTCAATGATAGTTATAGACTTTTCAGAGGATTGATTAAACACAGAACTACATATTTCCTGTTTTCTCATAAAAAAAGAGTCCAAGTTCCGGCAGGTACACCCTGCTGCTGCTGTATGCCAACTGGCGTCAATATAGTCTGGGCCCTTCTTAAAGGGCTGAACTGCCATACCTTGTCGGGCAAAAGCTCTGAGTAAACCTAAGGTAAATGTTGTTTTTCCGCTTCGCCCATGAGGTGCTCCAATTACTAAGCGGGGGACATTCTTGATACATTGTTCGTTTATCGTCCATGGTAACATAACACCCACTCCTTTCTTGGAGTTGTTTTGACCAAGAGTGAATAAGGGATCACTAAGGAAAAAATTGACCACCCTTAGCCCATTCCCAGTAATGCTAGATCTGAAAGAATCTGCAAAAACAAGGCAATAGATACACTAAGGATGGTCTATAAAGAGTATATGAAAAGAACATTCTATTTAATTAGTAGTTAATTAGTAGGTCCATTCAGGAGATTAACGTTGAATTATTCTGGTGCTCCGACTTTACCTTTTAAGCAGATATAGGTGGTAGTAATATAGAGATATTCAACAATATCTTCTGCAGTAAGCTCTTTGACGGCGTTATCAACATCGCCTTTTTTCTCACCTATGGCTACAGCGACATCTCTACTCTTAGCTTTAGTAACTGTTTCAAGATAGGCAACTATTTTTGCTTTAATTTCGGGACTAGCAGGTCCTTTTTGCATTTGAGATACCAGCTTTCTAATTTTATATTGGGAATCAAATTAGTACTTAAATGCTGCACCTGTTCGGAAGGTTTCTCTAGAAAAGATGTAGTCGTCAATTAGCATATCAGAGAAAGGAATTCCAGTCAAGCTAAAGAATCTTTCCCAGCCAATACGCTCGATCCATTCTCCGACTCGTTCACCTTTTTGAGCATTAGCAATCCATACTTCGACGATATTGCGTACTGCTGCAACCGTTTCAGGCCAACGTGGAGACGTGTTTGGCAGGAAAGGAATAACCATGCGAGAAAAACTAGGTGCAGAACGCGCATTAGAAGTTTTACCACCAACAAGAATTGCCAAACCATCGTTTCTAGCATCGTTAAGTTTCATTCCGGGAGACATCGTATAGCAGTTACCGCAATACATACATTTATCATCGTTCACTTTAACGCTCTTGTTCTTAGGATCTGGACGAATAGCTCCGGTAGGGCAACTGGCTACGAGACTTGGGATCTCAGTACCTTTTCGGATAACGTCATGATTAATTACAGGAGGAGTCCGATGAACGCCGACAATAGCAATGTCACTGCAGTGTGCAGCTCCACACATGTTCAAGCAGCATGCTAAGCCCATTTTTAACTTAGCTGGGAGTTTCATAGACTCAAAATACTCATACAAATCATCCATTACTGCTTTAACTACGCCTGAGGCGTCAGTTGCTGCAGTATGACAGTGAATCCAACCTTGTGTGTGGACAATATTACTAACTGATGGACCTGTTCCGCCAACGCAATAGCCTTTAGCGTTTAAGGTATCAATTAATGGGTTAAGTTTAGCTTCGTCCGAAACTAAAAATTCCACGTTATTACGGGTTGTGAAGCGGAGAAATCCGTCACAATAATCGTCAGCCAGTACGCAAATATCACGGATGAAATCAATACTAACCAAACGGGGAGAAGCCACACGGACACTGTAAAGTGCTGCGCCGCTTTCCGAAACATGCTTGAGGACACCTGGACGAGGAATCTCGTGGTATTTCCACTTACCATAGTTTTCAGTAATAATCGGGGGAAGCATTTTTTTATAATTTGGAGGTCCTTGGTCTAATTTAGCCTTTACTACAGCCATTGTTATCCACCTCTCGTTAGCTACTTATTGCAAATATTATAGGGCTGATCCATCGAGCATTGTTCCGGTCTTGTCCAGCTCATCTTGATTCCAGAAAACATAAGGGTTAGCACGCGGGCGGAAGACCATTTGCGGTACTGGCGGAATTTCGTTATCGCGCAGGAATTTGCCCATTCCTAGGCGATAAATTGTTTCACCAATCCGTTCACGGGTTTTACCGTTTTCATCCCACCAGTCCCAAATTTTACGCATGAATTCTTTGAATTCCGCATAATCATCTTCACTTTCCAGTTTCATGAAAGGTATAATAACCCAAGACATGAATGCAGACTGAACTATCGTCGATTTTCCACCGATCAAAACAGTCGCACCTTTTTCATTACCTGCACGAAGAGCTTTTGGCATCATATTGATACAATGCATACAACGGGTACAATCTTCGCCAACAATAGTGAGTTCTTGAGTCTCTTTATTGTAGGTTAGACATTTGGTTGGACATTTATCACAAACTTGGCTTTTAATAGGGAATCCATTAGCTGCATATTCTTTGACAGCGTCTTGATCGATAATTAATGTATCGCGCCAGGTTCCGATGACAGAGCAATCGGCGCGGGCAATTGATGAGGTGCAATCATTAGCGCAGCCAGAGAATTTGATTTTACTCTTATAAGGCCACATTGGGCGATGAAGCTCATCCATGAACTCATTGGTGATATTATAACAGGCATCAAGCGTATCATAGCAGGCATGTTCACAGCGTCCTGGTCCTACGCAACAGTTAGTTGTTCTCAAGCAAGAACCAGAGCCACCTAAGTCAAAACCAGCCTCACTGTATTCATCGAAAATAGGTTGAATTTGATTTGTTTTGCAACCTAACAAAATAATGTCACCGGTGGAACCGTGCATATTAGTCAAACCACTACCGTGTTTCTCCCAAATATCACAAACAGTACGAAGTGTCTTCGTATTGTAGAACCAACCCGATGGTTGAAGCAGGCGGATGGTATGGAACTCAGCCAGATTCGGGAAATCTTCAGGAACATCGACATAACGACCGATTACACCGCCGCCGTAACCCCTGACCCCAACGATTCCACCGTGTTTCCAGTGGCCTATGCGCTCTCTATAGGATCTTTCTAAGAGTGGAAGCAATTCAGCTGCAGAGGCACTTTTTACTGCAGCACGTTTAATTTCTGTCACAAAACTGGGCCACTTGCCTTTTTCTAGTTCGTCTAGAAGAGGCGTTTTCTTTTCTGTCATGGCACACCCTCCGTAATCTAGTTTTGGATTTTTACATTTCAGCGATGCTGATGGCTTCTGTCGGACACACAGCTGTACAACTTTCACAACCCATGCATTCAGTTTCATCACCGATTACCTGAGCTTTGTCGTCACTGAAGCCAAGCAGGTGAGCCGGACATCCTTCAGAACAAGCGTTGCATCCTGAGCACAGATCTTCATCAATTGTTACGATAAACACTAATGACACCTCCGTAAACTATTAAAGAG
>DATMYU010000645.1:0-4754 GCA_035560775.1 Desulfosporosinus sp. | reverse complement strand
GTTATCAGGAATACCACATTCTTCATCTTCAATGGTAAACCACTTCTTCCATCATCATTAAAACGTATGAATCACTTCGACAGTTGCTAACTTAGATAATCTATGGTTAAAATTAACCCTTGATCCATTTTTCTTGGTATTCGCCATTTCATTAGTTACTTTGGTGATAAGATACAAGGTATAAGCCTTATTGAATTTTGATCTGTTGACTCTGATCTTTAAAATGCAGGTCCTTTCTTTTCGGATAAGAAAGGACCTGTTGTAATTTACTTAAGGATTTTCACATAACAGATTCGCGCACGGGGACCGTCAAATTCACAAAAATAGATGTCCTGCCAACGTCCTAGGAGCAACCGCCCATTATGAATAATGACTGTTTGGGATACTCCTAACGTGCTAACTTTTAAGTGGGCCGCGGAATTCCCTTCAAAGTGCCGGTCTTCCATCTTATTCCAGGGGTATATCTCATCCAAGCGCCGGAGGATATCGCTTTGCACATCCGGGTCTGCATTTTCATTGATCGTTATCCCTGCTGTAGTATGGGAAGAATATACGACGACAAGCCCCTCTTGAACCTTTTCCTGTACTAGAAACTTCTCGACCTGTGCGGTTATGTCAATCATTTCGTCCCGTTTCTTACTCTGTAATTCCATCTTGTAAATCATATTCGTCCCACCGCACTCCCCAATTAATTTTCAGTTTTGAGTCGAACTAAGTCTTTTTCTAATGATTAATAAATTTTGGCAGCTAATGATATTTGGACTTCTGGAAGGTCTTAACTGCAGCAAAACACCATTTGGCCAAGCTTAACCCCTAAATTCTCCGCTACAATCTCGCACTTAGCTCGCAGCAAGAAATACAGTCTTCTATCCTCTTTGCCAAGTTCTTCTAGAGATTCATAATTAGCCTGTCCTTTGCTGATCACTAGATCAGCCTTTTTATAGGTCTGGATGAATTCTTCTGAACAGTCTTTCAGAACCGTACCTAAAAACCCGCTGCCATTCGAAATCACACGGAATTGTTCTGTCATACCGACATAAATCGCATCTTCCATCGTGGCATCATTCAAAATCGGCCGATCCTTGACTGCATAGGTCACCTTGACCCCAAGTTCGGACAATTGCTCAGCTAATAACCTATCGAAGGCAATTTCTCCGCTGTTATCTCCGAGAATTAATATCTCCCGAGATTCTTTTAGTTTTTGTTGAAAAGATTCGTAATCATCCCGGGCAAAATCCTTCGTCATGGCCTCCTGAATACTCCCCTCAACATCAAACTCTTTCAGGATACCCATATCGATAATATTCCCGGCCACAGCGATTTTCAAAGACATAAAGAGTGGATCTTCACTTTGGGAAATCCCTTCTTTTAACTCGGGAAGGAGTTTAAGGGCCAATTCATTGGACTCTTTCTTGGCACTATGAAAGGGATCCTCGATTCCAAGCAGCTCATTGACTCTTCTGAGTATAATAGTCGAGTTCTCCGCTGGAGTTCCCTGTGGGTCTAGATTAGGAAAGAGGGTCAGAGTCTGATGAATGATATCTCTCATTTTTTCCTCAGAGATTTTTGTTTGTGCTAAAGTATTGATTGTTTGCTTTATATAGCAAGGAATACAATCTAGTACAACCTTCACAAACAGGGCCCCCTCTTCAGTAATTAGTTGTGATTTCTCGATACTCTTCAATTTCTTCTATTGACCATTTTCTGTTTTCCATAGTATTCCCTCTTTTTCAAAAAGCTCGTAGTGAAATATAAGAGTATTATGCAACATCGGCCACAAAAAGGGCCTTATTTTTATCATTCCACGCTATATTCTTTTGCCCTAGCATACTCTTCAAGTTTAATAAAATGTTCAGGATGATTCAATCTGTATAGTTCATCAAATTCGACATAAACCTCACACAAACTTTCGTAATCGTTTATGCTTGCTTCTCTGATCTTTATTTCCGTATTAGTTCCTCCGTTGAATACTATCTTCAACTTACAGGATTCTCCACTGTTCAATGATTCCCTGCCTAATCCAAACCTTTTTCAGGTTTCAATTTCCGTTCAAATTACAACTGCTATAGGGATCGCCTTTTACTATCACAAGACGATAAGGTTTTGCATGTTTTATCAATTCTTGGCACTCATGTTCTGGGGAAACCTGTCGGGCGGGTTAATTAATAAGTAGGTAACTTATATACCAACTTCAGCCGGAAGTAACGTGTAAACAAGGTGCTCCGCCCAATCAGCGAAGCACCTTGTCCGTTTATACTGAAAATGTTTTCCAATTACTAATCCTCTACTCTCCAATCATATCTTGAATCTTCCCCAATACGGTATCTGAAATAACCGCAGTTCCCCTTAGGAACGTTCAAGGTGATAAACATTCTTAATATATCAATAGAAGCTCGTTTTTTGTCAAGGTCGCTAAGGCTTTTTCCCTATCTTCTGGAGCAATAAGAACGATGGGTCCAGTACACCCCATGCCACACTCAGCATAAATGTTTACTTTCCATAATGATTGAACCGCTTCATCTAGCTGCATCACTTCTACTCCAGGGATGGAGTAGGTCACTGGCTTTTTCTGTGGTGGGGTTACTTCTCTGTCTTTATTGACATTCTGGGTCCCTTGACTAACAGATTGAAGCAAATCATCCCAGCCTGCTTTCTTGGCAGCAGTCAATTCCGCTTTCACCTTTTCGCTCAGCTTTCCTTTGCAACAATCCGCTGCCAATCGGATAGCACCAGAGACGACCGGTGCTCCAGATGCCCTTGAAATAATGCAAATAATCCGGTTAAAATCCTCTCCCACTCCGGGTCCATAACCGTATCCTAATGCCTCATAATTGCCGCCAGTGCTGTAAGCTG
Source organism: Desulfosporosinus sp. (assembly GCA_035560775.1). GTDB lineage: Bacteria > Bacillota > Desulfitobacteriia > Desulfitobacteriales > Desulfitobacteriaceae > Desulfosporosinus. The sequence continues at coordinate 1,901 of DATMYU010000645.1, read as the reverse complement.
AAAACACCTTCATTAATACGTTTCCAGTTAAACTATCTTGCACCATAATATCTGGCCCACCCATTAATAAATCGTTACCCCGCATCACTATTCCTCCATCTGCCCGAACCGATTCTGTAAAAGTGATGGGATAACCCCCATTTTTCAGCTTATTTAGAGCTCTTTCCAGTTGCTTTGCGCCATCGATATTTAGTATTCCTACAGTGGGGATCGCCTTCCCACAGGCTTTAGCTACGGCTATTCCATAGACAGTATTCCTAAGCATTGCCGGTACCCGCTCCGTTGCAGAGGTGCCCGTGGTAGTCGCCAAAAACATTTCTTTCCCTTTAGCAGGGGTGATAACCTTACCTATCGTCGATACCCCAATAGGAAAATTGTAATGCATGGTTACTGCTGCATCTAAAGTATGGTTCAATAACATTTTATCCATTAGGGCATGGACTTCTTTTTCATCCGATGCAGCCACTGTTTCCAATTGCGTTTGAACTCCATCGCCGAGTAAGACAACTTGAATGTCCGGATTCAATTCTTGGGCTAGTTCTCCCCCACGTACAAGTTCCTCTGGCCCATGTTCACTTCCTATAATTGTTAGACCTACTCTAATTTTTTTATGGAGAGCATTGGCTTCAAGACCCTGGGCGATTTCTTCAAAAACCTCCGCAATTATTGAGCTCAGCGGTTCCTTTTTCATAATCTATTCACCTTCCTTTGGAACCCAAGTAATAATTAATCTCCACTCAAAGTCTTAGCAAAATTCCGCATGGCATCAGCAATCATTAAGCGTACCTGCTCTTTATTGAATCCGGTATCAATTGTTCCGCTGTTCTTTTCAATAACGAAGGAGACACCGTCGAAAAGATTGGTCAACCTTCCCAAGAAAAGACTCCCCTTGCCAATGATCATGGTTCTGAAAATGTCTCCTGCGAGAATCATTTCTCTTGCATGTCCAATAAATGGAATTCCCGAAGGAATGTGGCCCTGAGTGGGCGCAAATCCAGGCATGTCGAAACTTGCAACAACCTTCGCTAGATCTCCCTTTTCAAATTCGCCTCGTTTAACCCCCAAAGCAGCAATCATTTTGTAGTTGGCAAGGGGCACATCGCCTGCTCCAGCAGGTTCAGTGATTTCTGGGTTTTGCAATTCGGCTGAATAACGGTCGACTTCGCAGATCTTATACCCCATCTTATCCAGTGGATCAGTCACGATGGCAGTCATTACCGCCTGTGGTGCAGATCCGGAACCGATTTTATGTCGACCAACCCCATCGGTACGAATCACAGGATTGATACCATCATTTTGATCGATGTGAATTGCAAAGGCTCCTAGCATGTCTTCTAAAACAGACAGCCCTTTTTTCACATGATCCTTAGAGTTCATTCCCAGTTTGGCAGATGAACCACCGGCTAGAACAACAATATTCCTATATATCCCACTCTGAGCAAGAGCAGCTGCTTCAACAAGGGCATGAGCAGGTCCAGCACAGAAACTCCGAGTATCGGAGCCTGTGGCATTAACGCAACCACATATCTCTCCGATAGCCTTGGCGAAGTTTCCGCCTCCCCGTTGGTTCATATCCCCACAGGCTTCCTCAGAGCATTCAATGATGTATTCAACATCCTCCGCTTTTAAACTAGTTTTCATGATGAGAAGCTGCAGTGCAAAAACTGCTGAAGCCTTACTGACAATATTCTCCAACATTACATGATCTGATAATGCCTCGTCAAACTCATGCGCTTTTTTTACACACCCGACTAACTTGACATTAAAGTATAGCGGCTGCGCTGAGTGGTCATCCACTAACTTTTGAATTTGTTCAGATGTTCCAGGCTGCTTTTCGAGCTTATCTTGGTTTTTAATTTTATTTAGAACCGGATGGTCTGCAATTTTCCCCTTTACTTCAG
>DATMYU010000644.1:0-11114 GCA_035560775.1 Desulfosporosinus sp. | reverse complement strand
CTCCCTTAGTGGTTAAATCAGACGCATCAAATAGCTTTATCTTTCCATCTTCAAAATAGACATATACCCTAAAATCGTTAGTCGGTATGACCTGTACAACTCGATGGGACATAATAACGCCTCCTTTAGATAAGAGGATTAATCTTTTGGATGTCTTGATGTTCTTTTGCCGCTTCCCAATTCCTCATTAATTCATCTTTATGAATCTCACACCATGCAAGTACCAGTCTTAACTGTTTTGATGGAAATATCCCCTTTATTACAGAACTGTTGACTATCCACAATTATCTTATGGTCACCATACTCGGCATGAAAATGTGCAGGCATGTAGTCATTCCAATACATCAAAATCTTTATTCCGTAAAACTCTGAAACTATAGGCATATCCGATTGCCCCTCCCTAGACTTTTACTATTCATTATAAACGATCAAAAATTCTTCCCTGTGCGCATCCAGGGGGGTACTATGCGACCATTAACTCAGCATTTGAGCTGAACAAAGGCATCCCTGAGAGCAACAGACCTCAGGGATGCCCTAGTATCGTGAGTTACTTGATCGTCACAATCATCTCTTTAAACTGTACCTCTTAAAATTCGAGATCCTTGAGAAATGGTTTAACCCTCAACTAGAATTCTACGTCACAAATATCATCCGGCAATGGCGGTGTAACTACGAAAGAATGCTGCATGATTTTACCCGATCCACTCCCCCCTCCTGTCTGCACTGATATTCGGGAGCAATTGATAATTCAAAGCCGGCATACCCTAAGCTGACGAATCGTCTGGAAGCAATCAGTTCAGTTTCCACATACACAATGCTGGCATTACTGTATTGCTTCATATACGTTACTGTATAGGAAAAATTTTCAATGTCACGGATTTTAAGACCGGAATAAACTTCAAAAACCCCATGGGTTCTACAGGAGGTTGGTAACATTCCTCGCCATGCAAATATACCTCAAACATTCTACGCAGCCAATTCTCGTTAAGACCAAACTTTTGGCTCCATTTCGAAATCAAATCCGAATTGGGAAAACCAGGATTTTCATCTGACAGCTCCTTACGCTTGGCAAGCAGTGAACAAATTTCCTCGTCTAGGGGGGCCAACTCGTTGCAGTAATAATCCGAAGACAATCCATCTGCCAGGTAATTAAGCTTGATTCCCTGGCGGACAATGAGGCGCATAGCTCCCCTGATAACAATTTGCCTCAGACCATCTGAGCGGCAACGGTAATCTGATAGTTTTTCTGATTGTTATCGTAAATTTCTTAAAATACTGGTCCTGTGCATAGATATAATTTCAATCACGCTCCCATATTGGGAGCGACACACAAAGTGCTTAAACGGGCTTATACGAGTCATATTTCAATCCACGCTCCCATGCTGGGAGCGACTTTAAGGCAATTGCCCTAGTAAATTTAGAGTAATTTGGATTTCAATCCACGCTCCCATGCTGGGAGCGACGATGGGAGGACATTTTAGGAGGATGGGGATCATGTATTTCAATCCACGCTCCCATGCTGGGAGCGACACAGGACGATCCGCTATACTACGAGCTTACAACAATTTCAATCCACGCTCCCATGCTGGGAGCGACCTGGAGAGTTTGACCAAATTTGGGACATTGCAGCCAGGATTTCAATCCACGCTCCCATGCTGGGAGCGACATTGGACCTGTTTAGCTGCTGCGAGTTTAGCACGATTTCAATCCACGCTCCCATGCTGGGAGCGACAGCTGTAGACGTTCGCAACCTAAACGAAATAAGGATTTCAATCCACGCTCCCATGCTGGGAGCGACAGGGGCCCCTTACTTCACAAGAATTGAGCATAGGCAATTTCAATCCACGCTCCCATGCTGGGAGCGACTTTAAAAGTCGGCTTTTCTTTTCCTTCCCAATTTTTATTTCAATCCACGCTCCCATGCTGGGAGCGACCAAAAAGTCAAAGGAGGATATTTTATAATGACTTTTATTTCAATCCACGCTCCCATGCTGGGAGCGACGCTATGCTTGAGAAAGGAACGGTGTAACATGGCTATTTCAATCCACGCTCCCATGCTGGGAGCGACGCTGCTAATGCTGCTAATGCAGCAAATCTAGCAATTTCAATCCACGCTCCCATGCTGGGAGCGACTTTTTAATTCCACCCTTCTTCGTCTTTTGAACCTATTTCAATCCACGCTCCCATGCTGGGAGCGACACATTGCTAGGTGGAGATTGTCGAGATGTTTACCAATTTCAATCCACGCTCCCATGCTGGGAGCGACTGGTGGCTTATCAATTATGTGCTTTTTATAATCCTCAATTTCAATCCACGCTCCCATGCTGGGAGCGACCTATAAACTTTGTAAACGTCTTACAAGGCAATCTATTTCAATCCACGCTCCCATGCTGGGAGCGACACGGGTCTTTGGCGAAATGGATAAATTAATGAGCAATTTCAATCCACGCTCCCATGCTGGGAGCGACCGCTGCTCCATAGCATTCCAAACGGAGGTAAGAGATTTCAATCCACGCTCCCATGCTGGGAGCGACAAGTAAAAGAAATTAAACCTTTAGTATTCATTTTTATTTCAATCCACGCTCCCATGCTGGGAGCGACAGCAAAAAACTAATAAAACTATCTCCTATCAAAGGTTTTTATTAAAATTCATGCACTCTTTACCACGAACCGCCTTACAAATCCAATATTATCGTCATTTTTCATCAAAATTCCTGTCATCTCGCGGTGCGAATCCCCCAGGGATTTTATGTTCGCTTCACATTCGCACTAAATAATCAGAGTATCCTCAACATCAAAGGAAGTCTTTGCGCCGATATGCTCAACCTTATTCTTGTAATTATTCCCCAACAAATAAAACCTCAAGCTATCCTTCTCCTCATCAATAATTTTCTCCAGCTTATGCTGAACCTCGCGGAATTTAGCCGCATCCAGCACACATTCAAAGACCGAATTCTGAACACGCTGTCCGTAATTCACACATTGCTTGGCAACTTGACGCAGCCGCTTTCTTCCCGCCGCCGTTTGAGTATTTACATCATACGTGATAAGCACTAAAATATCTTCTCACCTACTTCCACATAAAGGCCGGGTACCCGTCCAAATCCCCCCGGATAAACCGGGCCAGCAGCATAGCCTGGGCATAAGGCACCAATCCCCATTCCATTTTTTCCTGTAGAAAAGGATGCCTAATCTCTTCCTGCTTCCTGCTTTGCCAAGCTTTAAGAACAGCTTTTCTCGTATCGTCATCCATTATAACTGCTCCGTTTTCCATCCGGGTAAAGCCACTGCCATTGACTTCACGTTTATTAATTAAAGAAAAAACAAACCGGTCCGCATACACTGCCCGCAGCTCTTCCATCAAATCCAGGGCCAGGGAAATCCTCCCCGGCCTATCCCTGTGCAGAAATCCCACATAGGGATCCAGCCCAACGGTTTCCAACGCCGCCGCAGCATCATGAGCCAAAAGGGTATAGACAAAGGACAGCATGGCGTTGACATTGTCCAAGGGAGGACGTTTGTTCCGAGAATTAAAATAGAAGTCATCTTTTTGCTGAAGAATCAAATCATCCACTACTCGAAAGTACTGTGCCGCAGCTTCCCCTTCAAATCCCCGTAGCTGCTCTAAATTCTGACTATTTTCAACCAGTTTCAAAGCGTTAGCCAAGGTTTGGCAGACCCCTTTCAATTTATCCACATCCAGCCTGGCTCCATGGTCCCTGGTTGCCCGCTCCACCACCCAACGGGCGTTATATATTTTTCCCAAGATAAAGGATTGAGCAATTTTATGGCTTTCCGCCTCATTCTCCGATAACCTGTACTGAGTCTTTCGCAAGGTAACATTGCCCTTAACTTCGCCAACCACCCTGCCTAGGAATTTTCCGCTGGGCTTCATAAAACTCAAGGCGATATTGCGTTTGGCGCAGGCACCCATCAGGGCCGGACTGGCACCGGTATAGCCAAAGGCAATAATGCCCTCCAGATTATGCAGGGGAACTCTCAACGCCTCTGCCTCATCCTTTAAAATCACAATATTTTCTCCATCAAGGGACAAATAAGTATTGGGCGAAGTCACATAGAGAGTATTCAATAATTTTCTCATTCATCAACCTCAATTTCCGATACATTTTTTTTCATATAGGCCAGAGCCGATGGATTTTTACACAGCTTAGGCAGGCAAAGTTCACTGAGGGAACAGGCTTTGCAGCCTTTAGTCGGCTTTACTTTGGGCGTGTACCTTCTGTCGTACAGTTCATGCATCTCCCGACAAATCGCCTTTACCTGTTCCCGGATCTCCTCGTCCAGCATCACTTTAAGCCTGCGTTTAGGTTCCCCATAAAACAGATACCCTTCGGGAATCGAACACAAGAGCATTTCTTCCAGGCACATGGCCTGAGCACATAATTGCAGGACATCCGCATTGTCCTGCTTGGGTTTGCCCCGTTTATACTCCACAGGAACCGGTTTATAGGTTCCCTCCCTGCCATAGAGGGTGACTCCATCCCGGGACTTGTGGAATTCCACCACATCACAAGCCCCGGTAATCCCTAAAGTACGGGAAAAGATTCCCATGCTCCGGGATATGATCAAATCTCCCCGCTTTTCCTTAATGGTAGAGTCGTGGGTTTTCTCGTGCAGGATTCCACCCTCAACGGTGCACAAATTTTCCTGCCACTGCTGCTCGATGTGGATTAAGGCCCACTGGCGCTTGCAAAATGCGAAGTGCTGTATCCCGGACAGCAGCAGGAAATCTTCTTCATCATATTCCATTAAAAACCTCCAGACTCAATCCTTCCAAGACTTCATCGGATATTTTATAGCCATCAATATTTTGGGGTAATTTCAACAATAGGTACATCCTGTAAGGTTCTTATATACCTTTGAAGGAAAACATTAGCACATCGGCGTATGCTTTCCTTCAAAACACCTTACAAACCTCCAACTGCTATCAAGACGAACAAAGAAGCAATCATTTTCAAAAAGAGGAATACTTGGTATGGCTGTTCTTTCCACTCTCAATCTATGGCTAATCAAATGATGATTGCTTCTCCTCTATACTTTTTTAATTTCACTATGCCGGCCATATAACCTAGAAAACCGTTGTATTCGAGATTCCACCTGTATATATCATCCATTATCAAAGGGGTTCTCAGTTCGTCCAACTTATATTTGGCAATTTGAACTGAGACTTTTTGTAGTTCTTTCCAATCGACTTTTCCATATTGCAAGCGCTTTGCCACACTCGGATCAACAACTGCAAGACGAGTATCGCTGTCAATTACCTTGAAATCCTGTTCCACCCGACGAAAATTTTGTATTTCCTCATCGGTAACTAATTTTTCATGTTTTCTCGATAGTCCATATAAGGCGATTTCATCGGCAAGGGATTGTGTACTCAATTCCGGCGCAATGGTTCTGTTCCCTTCAAAATACCCCTTAAGAACAGCGGCAGGCTCCTTTAAACCCGGATTGAGCTTTAACATTCCGTCTTCTAAAATACAAAATGTCCACATCTCAGAATCATCAAGAACGCCCTCTCGATTGACACGTCCTGAAGCTTGCAGCAACGATACCAGTGATCCAAGCTCGCGAAATCCATTTCTGAAAGACAGGTTTACACCGGCTTCAATACACGACGTTGCAATCAGAGTCCAATCGGTATCCTTTTTGTTAGCCAAGCGTTTTTTTACTTGTTCAAGTGTGTTGTCCCGATCATTTGAAATCAAAGCCGTGGACAAATGTTCGACACACTCTCGTCCAAAGTGTTCCGAAAAATAGTCCGCTAATACAGCAGCACTTTGAACCGTGTTCAAGATGACCAGTCTCGGCCCCGGAAAATTGACTATCCACTCAGCAAGTTCAGCCGTGCCTTTAGGGAATAAATCGCTATGATAAGAAATCCGTTCGTTTTCATAGACCGCAAGGCGTCTGCGCAGTTCGTCATCGATGATTTCCGGTACACAGTTGGAATTTTTGGTGCCGGCGATTTCTGGGATTGTCCAGAATCGATTCAGTGAACCGGAGGCCAAAACCCAGTAGCAATTCCATTCCGCAGCATAAATGTTGATCCACTTCCAGGCAATGGGCAGAAGTTTGGCCGGCAAGGCAGCATGCGATTCATCCACAAAAATAGCACTGCCGGGCAATTCGTGTAAGCGGCGCAGAGTTGCGGTGGAATTCGAGGCCAGCGTTTCAAAAAAAGCAACGGCCGTTGTCACAATAATGGGCGCCCGCCAAAGCGCGGTTAAGTGTCTGGCATCCTCGCTTTCAAAGTCCGCGCGGTGGTGCAGCTCTGCTACAACCTCCTCAGCGTTTTCCCCCGGCAAAACGAGCATATCCCGATAGGTCTCAACCGATTGTTTAATGATATTCGTAAATGGCAGTACAACAAAGATACGCCGCAATCCGCGCTTTTCCGCTTGGGCAAGCAAATGAGCCATGACCGCCGTCGTCTTTCCGGAGCCAACCGGGCTGTCACAGGAGGTTATGTCGGCATCTATGTCGGAGTTACGACACGCTAAATACATCTCATTGCGCAGAGCGTTCCGATCATCGTCAGCTCCTTTTTGCTTTAACCTTGCAATATGCAGGTCTAATTGGGCAAGCCGTTCGGCGGAGCGCAATCGAACCGGACTCATTTCAGCCGGATACTTCCGGTAATGGATAGCCGTATCGGTGTGATCAGCATCAATGAGGCATGATAAAAGCATCCGCAGGAAAACCGAGAGATCTCCTTTGATTTCTTCCTCACCATACACAAAATGGCTATCAATGAGGTTGTTGTGGATTGCTTCAAGTTCCGGCAACTCTCTATTCACATCAGAAGCAATGGAACTATCCCGAAATCTCATGTTTTCGTCCCGATCTATTTCAACCGTAAAGTCAGGAAAGCCAATGTGGTGAGCCTGAATTACAGCGGCGGAGAGAGCAGAAAAGTGTTTGCTATTCAAAAAATGAGCTGCTCCCGCATCGACGTGATTTCGCGGAAGAGATTTTGATGATGTTTTTCCGGAAAGAACATCCTGATTCTCTTGGTTCAGTTTGCCTAGATCGTGAAATGTGGAGGCTTTTTCTGTTATCCGTGATAGCAGTGTTTCGTCACAGTTTGAATAGCAGCTTATATTCTGCACATATTCGTCGACAAGCGACTTCACGCCTCGAATATGTGTAGAATACTCCTGCTCAAGAATATCATCTTTTTTACTGTGCGCGTAGTAAATCATACCAGCATCAGGTCGGTTACGGAGCTCACCTTGGCCTTCAATTCCTCCGGCAGAGCGGTCTTATCCTCATAATCGTCCCAACCCGTCGACGCAATGGTCGCATCAGCAATACGCTTTGGTGTAAGCGCTTCCAAAAGGAGATAATCCGGACAACTGCCAAGGGCATTCAGATGCTCAATATACCAAGCATGACGAATACGCACATCGGTGCGAATGGCGGAACGATTCAAATCATACGCTTTGGGAATTAAGAGCTTAAGCAAGTCAATATCTTCCTTCGTGCAGCCTGTCTTGGCTGCATAATTGGGATTCACAAAAAACGGCATACAATAAACGCCGTGTTCCACAATTCGGAAGGCCAAAGGAGCCATTCCTCCTTGTTTATCCTCTTGTACACCGGCTTTTTTTGTGTTCGTGTGGCGTATAACATTGACCGGCGAAATGGATACCCCCACACCGAATTGAACAACCCCCGTTTTAATAAACCCTTTATTGGCTCCTTTTTCTAAAAAGGTATTGCCAAAGACCCGAGCATCCCAATATTTTTGAACAAAAGTACTTTCTAAGAATTTCTTCTGATCAAAGTTCTTTATGTCATTGGACATCTCACCTGTAATGGACTTCAAGTCACGGCCGCGCGACTCCAATATGCTGTATCTCTCTGAATTGCTCACATATGTCTCCGAAAGACTCTGGAAAAATAAGCTGTCGTGGTCTTCCACTAAATCGCGCAGCTTGCGTTTGAAGGAAACAGGTGAAATTTCGCCCATACCATTGGGACGCTGGCGAGGATCGCTCTCTCTGTCCGGGTCACCGTTCGCATTTGAGTTTACAACTTCAATGACCAAAAGACCGGTTGCGCGCTTAATTTCACTGTTCATCATTAGTTCCTCCTCCATTATTATCATGATCGTTATCAGCATCGCCTGCTGCTACTGAAGACTCTCTTTTGGAAAAGGATGCCAGATAGCCAATAAAAAGCTGTGCCTTTTCAATATCATTAAATCGTGTTGAGCCCGTCACTGTAACTTTCAGTTTATTAGCCGCATCTTCATACAAATTGAGATACCAGCGTGCTCTCCAACTCTCTTCATTTTTAGTTGTCATATTTTTGAAACGATATTGTTTGGCCCAAGTTATATAGGGATTCATGCGGAGAGACAATTGGGCAATCGCCTGATAGGGCGTTTCACCGGCTGTTGCAAACAGGGCACTGCCCGCCAGCTGCGGAGGAACATCCCCGCTTCGCACAACTTTGCAGTACAAGGTATGCAGCTCGTCGGATATTTTCAAGAGCTGTCCGACCAAATAAGCCATGCTTTCCATGTAATTCTCCTTTCTATCACTACATTTATAAAGAAGCAGCCCAAGTACAGACAAAAGATAAATCGTTTCTTTTTTTAATTTTTCTAAAGTTTTCTCCTCTGTTTTGTCCTTGCATTTTGAACCGCCATGCACCCAGTTGCCGATATAGCTTACCAACCCAGATGAATGGGTAAGTACGATATGGAGGTAATTGCCAATCATACTTTCCTGCATAAGGTCAAGCAGCAATTCCATTCCCTGATAATATTTCATTCGTTCAACGGCAGTCTTGCCTTGCGCCAATTCACCGTTTTGCTTCCAGACATTGTTGACAATTCGAGCCACTTGCAGGGGAAAAGGAATTTTTCGCTCACCCAAGTCTGTTTCAGGCGTATTACGACAGCCGGTCTCCCAGTCCTCCGCCGCTTGAATGAGCTGATCTGGCGAGCAATTTCGGGTAAATATCACCTTTGAGCGAGCTTTGTCCAATTTGCGGATTGTGAAAATCTGAATAAAATCCGGCTTTTCCTTTGCCGGAAGACCTCTGAGCGTCCTAATAAATTCTTTAGCAATGTTTTCAAAACGCGCTTCCGTCTGAGCGGAACTTTCTGCCTGACTGGTACCGAAAATTGAAGCAAATCTTGGTGGAATCTCCGGCAACTTGGAAGGGTAGACAAAAACGATTTCGTTCTTATCGATTTTTCGCCATGTGACACCCTCTCGTTCCAAGCCAGCAACCCATTCCAGTGATTTTTTGGCGAGCGAACGATTTTCCATGGCGATGGGATAGGAGGCATCATCTATCTGCTCATAACGATACTGGCAAGGCTGTCCATTGAACATTGAACGCAAGGTTACATCAAAGCCATGGAGTTTCACGCTTGGCATAGGTTCATCTGGATTACTAAAGGGAATCCCAAAGGCGTCACTTTCAACACTCTCAGACTGTTTGGATGTATTCAGCAAGCTGGATTTCAACAGTCTATCGTTAATCCACTCGGTAGTGTGCTGGCTTGTTGCGGGATACCCATACTGTTGCCAGTCAAACAAATCTAAAACAACTGAAATTGACGCCCCAGTGTCCTCGTTATGATTTTTTTGGAGGTCACCTTTATGGAATAGCATAGCAAGCAGAATGCCAATGTCCTCTTGTTTTTGAAGCTTTGCGAAAACGCATTTTTCCAGTGCGGACTTAAAGCTTTTATCAGGCTCATTTTTGAAACCGGATGCTAAATGGATTAATTCTGAAACGAGAGTTCGTTCAGGTTGTTCTTGATTCCCAATTAAATCCGAAAGGGTCTGGGGAATATTATGCAAGCTTCTATCAATCTTTTTGACAATCCTTTCTTTCCAATTGTCATTGACGCACCATGATTTAATTTTGTCAAAATCGGGGGGGATTGTACCTTTTTCAATCTGTTCCAGCTCGGAAAGCTGTTTTTCATCGGTAATGCGGTAAAGGGGAGCAATATTAAAAGCGGGAAAGGTTCCTTGATTGTTCCCGTATTTTCTCAGCAACTGGGCAAACTCTGTACTTATGCTCTCAAGTCCACGGATCGAGCCGTCCTTGGCAAGCCATATTCGTATACAGGGCGCTTTGGCAGTAACCTTGGGTAAGGGTTTATATTCCCTATGCCATTCCTTGGTACTAATCCCTTTATCTTTTAAAGCAGTGGACAAACTATACAATTCATTGAGCATAGTTTTCACTCCTTTTCGGATACTCCAGCACGCCGTTTTGAATGACAAGGTCATTGTCGTATACATAGGAAACCGGAGAGGCATATCCTTTGGGAAAAACCTGTCTCAGCATAGATGGTATGATTACGGGGTGCGCACCGGACAACACCTGTGTTGTGTCCCGAAATTGTCCAAAATAAGAGGGGGTAAATTCTTTCCACCCCAAGGTTGGAATGGAATAGCACTGACCTCGTTTCAGTCTTCTTTCAAAAATACTTTGATAAGCATGGCCGGGTGAGGTCGTTTTTTTATCCCATTGCACAGCACTTTCCGGCAATCTGCTTTTTTCTTTATTCGGAACAACTTCTGCGTACAGTCTATAACAGACATCAATTAACACGGTGGCATACAACTGATAATTATTTCCCTCTTTAACCGATTTGGAATTTCGCAAAGGTCCTCCATAGTTGGTGCAATAAGAGTGGTATTGTATGGGAGTACACAACTCCACTTTTGTAGGGATTATCTCTACATCGGGGCCCCATAAGACGGATTCAAAAATAGCCTTGACCGCAGAATAGGTTGGAGCCGGATAGCTGACCGGACAGTCACCGCTATCCGGTCTTGTCCACATTGCGGTGCTACCGACTATCTCCATTGCAACAGGATAAGACAATTGAACCATGAACATCCTCCTCTCTAATAAATTCATGCTTGTCTTCTTAATTATAGCTCTTCTATTACCATATTTTGTGTTGTATTTTGTCGTTATTGGGCTTGATAAATAAAAAGAACGTCTTAACCAAATTTTTGGAAAGACATTCTTATTACACAAATAGACGTATATTTTTCAATCCACGCTCCCATGTAGGGAGCGACAGCTTTATAATACCATAAGTGTAAAAA
>DATMYU010000643.1:0-3992 GCA_035560775.1 Desulfosporosinus sp. | reverse complement strand
ATTATATAATAGCCACGCAATCAGTCTGGCGTTCCATGAAATAGCCGGACTGTTTCTTTTTGGGCTGTTCATAATCCATTGTTTGCTCAACAGAAAGTGGGTCACTTCCATAACGGCAAAGTTTTTCAGCAAATCCATTGCGCCCAGAGTTCGATTTGGTTATATCATCGATCTCATGTTGCTGGTTTCATTTGTCCTGATCATCATCAGCGGAATATCCACTTCTCAGGTGTTGTTTCCGTCGATCGCGCAGGTAAAAGACAGCCCTTGGAGAAGCGTACATCATTTCCTCGCAGCGTTTTCTATTATATTGGTGGGGATACACCTTGGATTGCATTGGAATTTCGTAATCGGCATGTTTAAAAAAGCAATACAAATTCCGCAGAAACTCGCCAAGCCACTTGGCATAGGCTTACTGCTTATCATAGTTGTTTTTGGTTCGTATAGCATTGTGACCAGCGGATTTGCAAGTTGGCTTGCAGAGCCGTTTCTATCGGCCAATGAAAGTGCCGCCCCTAATGACAGTACGGATACCACGAAAAACGAAGATAAATCCTTATGGGACGGAACTATCAACGGTGATAAACCCGGAGAAGGTAGCACTGCGACAGAGGAAAGCAAGACCGGAACCGTGGTAAAAGAAGAAGCGGGTAATACCAACGGCAATACAGGAAAAAATGGTGAAAACAAAGGCGGAAATACTTCTGTCCATCCTGTCGGTGAAAAAAAATCTGAGGAAGGCAGCCCGATAGCCATTGCAGGTACGGTCGCCACGTATCTGTCCATACTTGGAGTATTTACGGCCTTAACCTACTATATTGACAAGTTCCTTAAAAAGAAAAAGCGTTCCAGAAAGGCAGTCAGGGAGCTAAAAAGAATTGATAATTATTGTTCGATATAATATGATTATCGTACGGGGTGATTAGAATTATGAACGATATAAACGATGAAGGTCATCAAAAATCGAACAGTATAATTACAGCCACGGAGCTTAAAAGCAATCTCGGGACATATTTGGATTATGTAATCAATAATAATGAAGTGGTAATAACCAAAAACGGTAAAAAAGCGGTGAAGCTTACACCTTACCTCACAGATAGCGACCGTTATTTTCTCATGAAGGAGAACGCTTTGGGCTACCAGTACGGAGGAAAAAAAGTCTCCTATGAGGAATTTAGGGAAATCTACGAAAAAAGCGATTTGCGCATGGAATTCATCAACGGTGAAATTGTGCTGTTAAGCTCGCCAAGCATTATCCATCAAGAAATCTCGGGAAACTTATATGTTGGATTCAAGGAGTATCTCAAAGGGAAAGGATGTAAGGTATTTTATGCCCCTTTCGATGTACATTTCCGGAAAGAAGGCTTCAAAGACCCTGATGTAATGCAGCCCGATCTGCTTGTTGCTTGTGATGTGGCTGAGACCACCGATGAAAAAGGCCAGTATATGGGCACGCCGGTTCTGGTTGCTGAGATCTTATCACCAAGCACCAGGTCCAAAGATATGGTGGATAAGCTGAATACCTTTATGATTTCCGGGGTTAGGGAGTTTTGGATTGTCGATCCTGATCAGGAGATTATACTGGTCTATGGGTTTAAAGACCTGGATATTGATCATTTTCGGACCTACAGGAAAGAGGAAACAGTTCGTTCGTATTGGTTTCCTGATTCGGAAATTTCAGGGACTGTGGTTTTCCCTTAAATCCTCTGGGGAGGAAAAGCGATGCCATGACTGCGGGGTAAACGATATAATGAAAGTACGTTATCGTCGAAAATCTTGGGCCATTACATTGCCGATTTTACGGCTCTGCAGGTGTTTAAGTTTGTCGTAATATAATTTGCAGCAAGTCATAGGGGAGTTGAAACAAATGGAGTCTATACTTAAAAGAATAGCTGCAGTTATTCCGATTTTTTTTAATTCTGAACCCATTTTTGAAAGAACAATTTTCAGAGTGTGAAGCCCTACATGATTTTGTAACATGTTCTTGTGGCAGAGCAGTGGAGACGGGATAAGGAATATTTACGCCGGTCAGCGGAAGAAGAAATAGAATTATCAGTAATCGAAAGAAAGTACATAAAGGATAAAACTTTGAGGCGGAAGAACACGTCCCTTCTGAGTGGTAATGGTTTTGTGACAATTCCATTGTACCAGAGGCGTTTCAAGTCTCATTTTTAGTTTTGAGCTAACAACCGGCATATCCGTCTTTGCTGCCGGAACAGATTTCGAGTGAGGGTGAAAAAATTATCAGCGGCTTACGTTATTTGGAATTTTTAAAACCCTAAAGGCCTCAGGAGGTAGTCGCCCCCGAAAGCTTATATAGTAGAACCAATCTGCTCGTTTACTATAGTCTAATTGTGTCATATAATGGAGAGCATCACGCAGACATATAACTCTTATAGTTAGAAGGTGAAGATCATCGAAAAAAGGATAGTATACGTTGACAATGCAGCAACAACCGCTCTTTCTGATAAAGCGCTGGAGGCCATGCTTCCCTATTTTGGCAAGCATTATGCCAATCCTTCCGCCATACATAATTACGGATCGGATGCCAAAGCTGGGCTTGAGCGTTCCAGAAGACTCATTGCCAGCGCTATAGGAGCTAAAAATAATGAAATTTTTTTTACTTCCGGGGGAACGGAGTCGGATAACTGGGCTCTCCGGGGAATTGTAGAAACATACTCATCTAAAGGAAAACACATTATTACTACCACTGTTGAGCATAACGCAGTGGTTAAGACAACCGAAGCCCTTGAAAAGCAAGGCTATGAGGTAACCTACCTGCCTGTGGATAAATACGGACGGATAACGCCTGAGCAGCTTTCGGATGCTATAAGGGACGATACGATTCTGGTCAGCATTATGATGGCGAACAACGAAATTGGTACGATTTTACCGATAAAGGAGCTGTGTGATGTAGCACATAAAAGAAACGTGCTTTTCCACACAGACGCGGTACAGGCAGTGGGGCACATCAAGATCAACGTCAGAGAGCTTGGCATCGACCTGCTTTCCATATCCGCGCATAAATTTCAAGGCCCCAAAGGTGTTGGTGCTCTGTTTGTAAGAATTGGACGTATTATTTCTCCGCTCATGTATGGAGGAGGTCAGGAAAAAGGCTCAAGATCAGGGACCGAAAATGTGCCGGGCACAGTGGGCATGGCAGCTGCACTTGAAGATGCTGTGCTCCATATGGATGATAACAATAAAAAAATCATTTTCATGAGAGATAGGATTATCCAAGGAATACTCAAGATTTCCGGCTCATACCTGACAGGCGATCCTGAAAACCGGCTGCCGGGCAATGCTTCATTTGCTTTCGACGGATTGAATAAAAAACCTATTGTAACAACTTTAAGCAAGGCCGGCATCTATGCCAGTTCATCGAGCGCTTGCAGTGCAGGCTCAGTAAACCCCTCACGCATCCTGCTGGCAACGGGAGCGTCCGAATCGCTGGCCTATGGTACCTTGCGTATTACGCTTAATGAGCACAACAGCGAAGAAGACATTGACTATTTGCTTGAGACTATTCCCTCAGTTATTTCTAGGCTGCGTATGGAATAAAAGGCGATACCTTGAAGAAAAATATAAATCAAAATCCTTCTTAATGATGATTGCAATCACTGCCTTGGTATCTGGATTATTTCAGGTAATCTTATTTCCGAGTACTGCACTACTGGGTGCAAGTGGTATCGTATTTATGATGATAGTCTTATCATCCCTTGCAGGCATGAAGGATGGAAGAATCCCCCTCCCCCTTATCTTGGTTATAATTGTTTACCCCCAAAAAGGGCATTGGCGATCAAGCCGGTTTACCGCATGCATGCTATTCTTCTCCCAAGGAGGTGCTTTACTATGCACGCGTGGGAACAAATTCAAATCACAGTGGACTATATCGAAGAACATCTTGCCGAGGAAATCAAAATCGAAAATTTGGCTAAGCTTGCCGCACTATCGCAATTTTATTATCAAAGACTTTTCAGCCGATTGGTTAA
>DATMYU010000642.1:0-3719 GCA_035560775.1 Desulfosporosinus sp. | reverse complement strand
ATAGTATTCAATAGATGGGAAGTTAGGGGTGTTGAACTATTGATATTTATGATAAATTGACGATCTTGTCAGACTCAGCTAAATACGATGTGGCTTGTACCTCCAGCGGTGTCGATCGAAGTGGCAAGCTTGGCAGTATCGGTAATGCTGTAAAAGCTGGGATTTGTCATAGCTTTTCGGCAGATGGACGTTGCATATCGTTACTAAAAGTGCTGATGACTAATATCTGCGTCTTTGATTGCAAATACTGTGTCAATCGTGTCTCAAACGATATCGTAAGAGTGGGATTTACGCCTTTAGAACTTGCGGAACTCACGATTAATTTCTATCGACGTAACTACATAGAGGGTTTATTCCTTAGTTCCGGAGTGATTAAAAGTCCAAACAATACTGTTGAGCAAATGATCAAGGCTCTTGAGTTATTGCGTAACGTTTACCACTTTGGCGGTTACATTCATGTTAAAGCTATACCGGGAGCAGACAGCGAGCTAATTACCCGCTTGGGACATCTGGCCGACCGGATGAGTATCAATATTGAGCTGCCTTCTCAGGAGAGTCTAAAGCTCTTAGCCCCAGACAAGACAAAGGAGTCCATTCTGCGTCCGATGGGACTGATTAGTACTAAGATCCATGAAAACAGTACTGACCTGGTAAAATATCGCCATGCTTCTAAATTTGTACCGGCCGGGCAAAGTACACAGCTTATTGTGGGGGCAACGCCCGACACAGATCATAAGATATTGACCCTAACCGAAGGGCTTTATCGAAAATACCATCTAAAAAGGGTCTTTTTCTCTGCCTATATGCCAGTGGCAGAGCATTCATTGTTGCCTTCTATCGATATCAAGCCACCGCTCATGCGTGAGCACCGGCTTTATCAGGCCGACTGGCTTTTACGCTTTTATGGCTTTGAAGCAAAAGAACTGCTTGACGAACAAAATCCCAACTTCAATTTGCAGGTTGATCCCAAATGCAATTGGGCACTCAACCATTTGGAGCAGTTTCCGCTTGAGGTTAATAAAGCGCCGTATGAAATGCTCTTACGAGTGCCGGGAATCGGCGTAACCGGTGCCAGGCGTATTCTTACAGCTAGGAGAAGCTGCCCAATTGATTTTTCCGGACTTAAAAAGATGGGCATTGTACTGAAACGCGCACAGTATTTTATTACTTGCAAGGGAAAAATCATGGAGGGTTTAAAAATAACCTCCGATGGAGCAATTAAAGCGCTTATGGCCGATCAGTACAAACTTCCCTCGCCTTATCCTGAACAGCTGTCACTGTTTAGTGAGCCTTACCTTAAGCGAGAGGATGTGCAGCAATGCCTGACAGGACAGATATAGTCTACGCTTATGATGGTAGTTTTGAAGGCCTGATGTGTTGCGTTTTTGAAAGCTACGAGTACAAGGAGAACCCCAGCGTCATCCGACGCCCAGGTGAACAACAGAGCCTTTTTGATACGGCGAAATGGATTGGGACGGACGTAGATAAGGCGGCAAGAGTTTTTAACTCAATCCCTTTGAAGATTTCGCCTCAAGCACAGGAGTTGGTTAAACTCGGCTTTTTAACCTGTGCTTCGAATAAAGAATTATTAATTTATCATTTCCTGCGTTTGGGATTTAAGTATGGAAGCAAGGTTATGACGATGCTCACGGATGACACGGTTTGTGCCCTCCAAAAAGCAGTACTCCACTTAACTTCAGAAAGCCATAAATTCAAGGGATTTGTCCGTTTCTCCATTTATGACGAGGTTCTGGTGGCGGTAATAGAACCCAAAAACTTTGTTCTACCTCTTCTATCACCGCATTTTTGTGACCGTTTCCGTAACGAAACATTTATGATTTATGACAAAACTCACAGTATGGCCTTAATTTATCGGTCGCCAAAAGCGGAGCTGATCTTTGTCGATGAGTTAGCATTACCAGACGTCGGCGCGACTGAAGTTGAGTATCGTCGCTTATGGAAGCAATTCTATAAAACAATAGCCATCGAAAGTAGAAATAACCCACGCTGTCAAAGGACTTTGATGCCGAAACGGTATTGGGGTCAACTGACAGAACTTGATGAAAGTGATCAACAGGAGAAATTTCAAAAGCCCGTTCAATGGCGTGTGGCGGAAGCTGCGGAAGCTGCTGAAACTGCTACTGAACTGTCATCACCCCCGACAAGTACTTTATTCCCCTACCAATATCCAACTCGCAAGTGAGATGATTCTGCCAACCTAAGCCCTTTTACTTTTTTGCTTCGCAATACTACATGCTTCATATCCTCCAGCGTACAATTTTCCAAGCCGCATCCCCACCAGAGAAGCAAGTTCGTTTATTGATGACACTCCCCTTACGGATAGAGCGGACAATAGAACATTGCCACAAGCGGTAGCATCTGCTAAGGCATTATGATGGACAAAATCATGTTTAATAAATTTGCAAACAGTATCAAGTTTATAGTTATCTAAACCACTCCACGTCTTTAATGCCGTTTTGTAGGTGCATAAATATTCTACTTCAGGATATGGGATGTGGTATAAATCTAGCACATGGCGCAATACGGACATATCAAAGGAGGCATTGTGAGCTATAAGATAGGCATTTTCAAAGAGTGGTTTAAGTTGAGCATAAACAAGATCAAATTCTGGAGCGTCCAATACATCTCCCTCTTTAATTCCATGAATCATGACATTAAAAGGATCAAAATAACAATACTTGAAATGCGGTTTTATTAGCCAATACTTGGTATCGATGATCCGTCCCTCTTCAATAACTGCAATTCCCACTGAACACGCACTTCCAATGAATCCGTTAGCGGTTTCGAAATCTATACAAACGGCTCTCATTAAACTTTCCTCCAATTTCTCCCCATTCTTTGAGCAAGCCGATCGAAGCTTTTCTGTAACAAACTCTTACTAATGAGATACTTCTGCATAATTCTGCTAAAACCTGCTAGAAACTGTTTGTATTTTCGTTATTAGGACTTTCCCAGAGATCATGTAGTGTGGATCCATTATCTTCTTCCCTTACCTGATAGAAAAAGGCCCCCACCGTTTCCGATGAGAGCCAAATAGGCAGGATCGCTTCACTTTTGCTAGTTCAGGTTAATTAAGATACACTTTTCAACATTTCTTCAGCACTAGGTATCTTTAATAACCTATTACGAATAGCATTCAAGGAAAACATCTTATATTCAAGGAACTTAAGTGCAGAGTTCGTCATCCAGTATACACTGAGGACAGCAGGAGCTTTCCAAAGGAATACAAGTCCAATGACGACTGGCACAATAAACATTAGAACAGATTTAGTTTCTGCAGTGAACCCCCCTAAGGCTTGGAAGACACCTGCCAAAATAGGTAGAACGTGAAACGAGTCAGGAGCATGAACGCTTAATATCCAAGGCACCAATAAACTTCCCACTGATGTACTTAAATTGATAATCGAGGCGTACAAGGAGAATAGGATCGGTGCTTGGATTATGATCAATAACATCGATAGAAAAGTGTTAACCTTATATTTCGAGGCAATTTTCATGACTTCAAGATCAATTTTTTCGGTCTGATTCTTGAATTTAGTTGTTAGAACAGATTTGACCTGATTGAGATTAGACAGTGTAAATTGATCTTTTTGTTGTTTAACGGATAATGGTAGGAGACATATCCTAATAACTAGGGTTACCAAGATGACAGCGACAAACCAGTCCCCTGTCAAACCAATGAATTTTGTCAATAAATC
>DATMYU010000641.1:0-3389 GCA_035560775.1 Desulfosporosinus sp. | reverse complement strand
ATATAACTACAATTTATAGGCAAACTGCTAAAAACAAAGGGAAAGCTGAGGCAATCTTATATGAAAAATAAAAAAACTGGACATAGGAAGCTAATTATAGGGTCAATCATAGGGCTATTGGCTGCTGTATTAGGTGTTGCTCTATATGCGATGCCCCAAAAAACAAGCTATACCGAAGTTAAACCTACGACTGGCAATTTGGCAACTAATTACAGCTTTTCGGGCAGCATTGAAGCCAAAAACAGACAGACAGTTCTTGCGGATAAGACTATGCAAATTAAAGCAATTAGGGTCCAAGTGGGTGACAAAGTTTCAACTGATACTGTTTTAATGACGACAGTAATGGGTGAAGAAATAAAACCGAGTCTTGCCGGAGAAGTATCAAGTATTTATGCTGATGAGAATGCACAACTTATGCCTGGCGCAAAGCTGCTTGATATTGTCGATTATTCCAATTTGCAACTGAAAGTACAGGTTGATGAATACGACCTGCCAGCTGTTTCAATAGATAAGGATGCAACCATCACAATTCATTCATTAAAAAAGGATGTTCGTGGAAAAATTACTGCTGTGTCTAAAGAGGGTGAATATGCTAACGGCGTTACGACGTTTGCAGCTACCATTTCCCTCGCTAATGATAGCAACCTGCGCGTAGGTATGTCAGCAGAGGCAAAGGTTGTAAATCAAAGTGTTACTAATGTAGTCCTTCTACCGATGTCTGCAATACAGTTTGAAGCTAACAACAGCCCTTATGTATTAATAAAAGACAGTACCAATGCGCCCAGAACTGTCGGGATAACACTTGGTATTAACGATGGTGTGCACGCAGAGATTAAAAGCGGTGTGACCACCAATGACACCGTATTGGTTCCGCCCATAGTAAACGCCACTGGTTTTGGTTCGGGTGCACAAATGAGGCAAGATACAAACGGAACTTCTCAAGAAACGTCTCAAGAAACCCCACAAGAAAGCTCTGGAGGTGGCCAGGGTCAATGAGTGAAATCTTAAATATGCAGGATATTGTCAAATGCTATTATTTAGACACTGAAGAGCTGGTAGTGTTAAGTAATGTCAATCTAAAAATTAACGAGGGTGAATTTGTCTCTATTTTAGGACCTTCCGGTTCTGGCAAATCTACCCTTATGAACATCATTGGCTGTCTTGATGTCCCTACAAGTGGAAAATACATA
This sequence comes from Desulfosporosinus sp., assembly GCA_035560775.1. Taxonomy (GTDB): domain Bacteria; phylum Bacillota; class Desulfitobacteriia; order Desulfitobacteriales; family Desulfitobacteriaceae; genus Desulfosporosinus. The sequence continues at coordinate 2,199 of DATMYU010000641.1, read as the reverse complement.
CTGGCCAATAATAACGTTGAAGATTTAGACGAAAAGGAATTAGCACGCATACGCAATCGAGAAATCGGCTTTGTGTTTCAGAGCTTTCAGCTCCTGCTAAGATTGAATGCTCTTGAAAACGTAGAACTACCGATGATATATGCCGGAGTATCACCAGGAGAACGCCAGAAAAGAGCTGTTGCTATCCTTGAACGTGCTGAAAAAATGAATAACTATCCGAACCAGCTTTCGGGCGGACAACAACAGCGTGTCGCAATTGCTCGCTCTGTTGTGACGGAACCGACGATTCTGCTGGCAGATGAACCGACAGGTGCACTTGACCAAAAATCCGGACAACAGATTATGCAGCTCTTTAAAGAACTTAATGATGAGGGAAGAACGGTTATTATGATTACCCATGACACAAATATTGCCCGACATTCAAAAAGAATCTTAAATATTCTTGACGGACGTTTAAGCGAGGGGGCAATGAGCTAATGCTGAAAGAAAGTATGAAAATGGCTTGGAGTAATATTAGTCATAATATAATGCGTTCATTTTTAACGGTTCTGGGTGTGCTGATAGGGGTAGCCTCAATCATTGCACTTATTACTATAGTACAAGGTGCAACAGGAAGCATTACAAGCCAGATATCATCGCTTGGTGCAGATAAAATCACCGTTCAGGCAATGGGCACGCGCTTAAAGCAAGGGCTGAGTGAAAAAGATATGCTGCAGCTTTCACAGGTTAATAATGTCAGTGGGGTTTCACCGACGGTTTCGGGTAAAACCTCACTTGTTTATAACAGTAAGGTAAAAACAAACGTTACTGTGCAAGGTAAAAACGATCTTTATTTCCTAAAAGAAAAAGACATTTTAGCAAGTGGCAGAGGGGTCAATAGTCTTGATGTTAACAATAAGAATCGAATTGCAATCATAGGTAGCGATCTTGCAAAAGAGCTGTTTTTAGGTATAGATCCTATTGGTCAGCAAATATTGCTCAATGGCAATACATTTACTGTCGTTGGTGTGTTAAAAGCAACAGGCGGTTCGCTCATGGGATCGACAAACAACACAGTCATGTTGCCCTACACTTCGGCTATGAAAACGCTGGGAGTCAGGAACATTACCAATCTTGATGTGTATATGAGCGATGCCAATAAGTCAGAGAGTATTACCAATGACCTGACCACCATCTTGAATTCTGCTTTTAACTACCGTGAAAACACATTCAGTGTGCTTAATATGCAGAATATGATTGATGTAATCGGTAATATTACAGGAATGCTAACGCTTTTACTTGCGGGTATCGCTTCAATATCCCTGTTGGTAGGGGGAATTGGAATTATGAATATGATGCTTGTATCCGTTACAGAACGCACCACAGAAATAGGACTCAGGAAGGCATTGGGCGCAGAGCCCGCCCAAATTCAATTACAATTTTTAATTGAGTCCATCTTTATTTCTCTATTTGGCGGCATATTGGGATTAATCATAGGGTTATTAATTGCCTTAGCCGCAGCTATTGTAATGAAATTTACGTTTACAATTACGGCTTGGACAATTATACTGGCCGTTGGATTTTCGGCAGCAGTAGGGATAATATTTGGCTTTGCTCCGGCAAGAAAAGCGAGTAAATTAAATCCTATAGACGCACTTAGACACGTTTAGGAACTTAGAAGCCTACCAGCCACTATTTCAATGGGTCTTTAGCAATATTATTTGTAACAATGATTTTATCCTTCTTCCAACAAACTCTACACCTTTCGAGCATAGCAATTCCTTCTCCTATTTCTAACAAAGAATGACTAAAACACATATACAGGCCAATAATCCCGACGGTAAAATTCGGAAAAATTATTAAATTTTCTAACTTCAGCCCGTGTTAGATTAAACGGCAAGGGTGTGGAGAAAAATCTCTTGTTTATATCTATCACAGCATCAGCAAGCATTCTTCTGTCTTTTCCAGATAGCTTTTCCTCAATATAAAATAAAGTGATGTGCCCGTAAAAACTGCGTTTTCTCTCGACACCTAGATTCTTTAATACTTTATCAGTATACAAGTAATCCCTAAGTGCTTGCAGACGTTGATAATCATTTTCTGTTACCGGTGAAACAATTGCAGCTATTACACCTTGGGGGAAAACAGAAAGACCTTTGACTTCATATTTCACAGAAGTTGAACTAGATATTCGTGAAAATAACTGATTTAAAGCAAGCA
>DATMYU010000640.1:0-5102 GCA_035560775.1 Desulfosporosinus sp. | reverse complement strand
GTTATGCACGATTCACTTAATTTTCCCTTGAAATGTATTTATCAGCAAGCATCTCTTCAGTGTCTTAAGTGGGGCAGTGATTGTCTGGTTGGAATAAGCCTTGGTCCTAAACCACACAAGCCATTTGAAAATCCAGGTATTATGCAGTCTTTCCTTCGTCAGGTGAAGAAAACAAAACCTGAACCCCAAAAGGAACGAGTAGCCTTCACAAACTGGGCAACTAAATACGGATTCCTTGCGCCAGAGGGACCGTTTCCATCTTTATCAACCCTAGAAGACGCTAAAGGCTTAGTAGCGGCTATGTATCCGAACTCGGACCTAGACCCGAGCCTAGTTCTCCCTATAAACACTACAGTTAATTTATTTAAGGAGAATATCTACAACTTCTGGACTGAAGCTCGAAAATTAGTCTTGCTTTGGGATATGTTTGAAGCGTTCTCCAATCGTAATAATGAAACATTAAAGGAATTCATCGTTATTGAGAACACGAAAACCAAGTCTGACAGCCCATTAAGTGAAAACGCAATTATTTTCCAGGGTAAAGTAAAAAACTTCAGCTTCACTATGAATTTCTCAGCCTCGACTGAAGAGATTGCTAATAATCCTTTTCCTGCTTATCAGTTAATAGGCTTTGAATGTGTTAAAAGTGAAGTTGAAAAGTATTTAACCGATTTAACTATTGCCTCTAATCTCAAAAACCTAAATCCTATTGCTTCCAGGGACCATGACTTATACGAATTAGATTATTACATTCAACCTAAGAATCTATTGCAAGCATTTTACCTGCAGTTCTACATTCTCTTGAATGGTATTCGCAATAAAATATGTCCTAACTGTTGGAAACCATTTTCACCGTCGAAGCGGGAGGATCAAATTTACTGCACTCCGGAGTGTAAAAATAACGCTAAAAAGAAACGGCAACGCCATGAACATCCAGAGCTTATGTTTAAAGAATTGCTTTATGAAGATAAAAAGCATAAACGACTTTGCGCGACAGACCGAAAGAAAATTGAGGATGCCCTTAAAGACAAGGGCCTGCGCGATGCCAAGGCATTACGGGACAAACTCATGAAGCAAAGAAAGACCGAGACATAGACTCCCTGGTCTTCCTTATAGCTGTCAAAATAGAAAACCGTTTTACTCAAGAAATTCGTATCCGCCCAGTCTTGACGGCGAGTAGCTTCTCTTCCTGGCTATGGCTCCATTTCCTAACTCACATTAGCGAAGTCGAAGGAACCCCAAATACCAAAGTGTGCCGAGAATGCGGGGTTGAGTATGCTGGTAGTCGATCTGTCCGTTGTCCAACCTGTAACCTAAAACACAGAAACAACTTAAAGTACAAGTCGGCAAACAAGAAGTTAATGAGATGAAATGTTTGATGCACTAAAATATGGGACCGAACCGAGAGAAGTAATGATCATTTGATTTAAGATACATTCATATTGAGAACCCCTAGTCGACATTGCCCACATTATCAATATGGACATAAGCGTTTAATTGGATTGAGAGGATGACTAATTAATGGCAGGAAGTCTAGAGAAGCGCGGAGAAAACTCTTGGCGCATGGTATACTTCAAGGGTCGGGACCAGGACGGCAACCGGATTCGCTACACCGATAACTTTAAAGGGAATAAATCTCAAGCAGAAAAAGCACTGGCAAAGTTCGTCACTGAAATTGAAAATGGCACTTTCGCCGATTCAAAAAACATGACAATAGCTAAGTTCTCAGAGGAGTGGGTAGAAACTCATGTCAATAAACTGGCACCGAAAACACAAAAGGAATATATCAGAATGCTTGACACGCATATTCTTCCTAAGCTCGGCAATATTAAACTGGCAGACTTACGTCCGACTCACCTAATGAAGTTTTATAAATACCTTGATCAGGACGGTATTCGCCTAGATAAAAAGCCGGGAAAACTCAGCGAGAGATCACAGAGGTATTATCATGCAGTCTTATCCTCTATGTTGGAGGATGCTATGAAATGGCAGTACATTGTCTCTAATCCAGCAACCCGAGTAGAAGCCCCTAAGGTCCATAAAAAGCAAACTATATCCTATGATGAAATCCAAAGTGCTGCATTACTCGAAGCGCTCTTAGTTGAGCCTATCAAATATCGTTGTTTGGTCACGTTAGCCCTGTTTACCGGTCTAAGACGCGGCGAACTCCTTGGACTAGAATGGAAAGTCATAGACATGGACAAAGGACAGCTTGCAGTGGTAAAACAAAGCCAATATACCCCTGAAACCGGAATTGTAGATAGGACGACAAAAACTGAAAGTTCTAAGCGCTTAATATCAATTCCACCTTCCATAGTGGCCCTACTTAAAGAATACAAAGCAGCGCAGAATGAAGAGCGGCTTAAAGTCGGAGATCTTTGGCAAAAGAGTGACCGATTATTTACTACATGGGACGGTAAGCCTATGCACCCCGATACGGTAAGTAGTTGGTTCAATGATTTCCTGAATAGACACAACGAGAAAATGCTTATAGAGGAAAAAATTCCTCTCCCTCATATCAGGTTTCACGATCTTCGGCACACTTCGGCCAGCTTAATGATCTCGCAGGGAGTATCCTTAAAGAATGTGTCCAGCCGCTTAGGACATTCATCGATAACCATCACAGCAGACATCTACACAACCGCTCTGCAGAGTGCTGATAAAGAAGCATCCAACAAACTTGAAGATCTATTTAGCATCAAAAAAGAACAGGCTTAAACGGCCTGTTCTTTGCTTTTCCATATGTTTTATTAGGAATATCTCTGTATCATTAAATTATGCCTGTCCCCAAAATGTCCCCAAAAGCCGCCTTTATGCATTCACTGTATAAAAACAAAAACCCGCAATCGCTTGCGGGAGTAATGTCTGTTTGGTGCGCCACCCAGGGATCGAACCAGGGACCTGCCGATTAAGAGTCGGATGCTCTACCAGCTGAGCTAGTGGCGCAATAGCAACACTTGAGATTATACTTGCTAATCGTAAAATAGTCAAGCATTTTTTTGGTAGCCCCAAGGGGAATCGAACCCCTGATTTCGCCTTGAGAAGGCGACGTCTTAGCCGCTTGACCATGGGGCCTTGTAGATTGGCTCCGGGACTAGGATTCGAACCCAGGCTATATGCTCCAGAAACACATGTGCTACCACTACACAATCCCGGAATACAATTGCCTTTCAATGGCAATCATCATTGACGCAATATAAATTATCATTCGCATCGGGTGATGACTTAGTTATTATAGTCCTTTTCGAGCAGATTAGCTAGTCGTTTTTCAAATTATTTTTTTTGAGACATTCAATGGCCTTATCAAGGCGTTCTATACATTTTCTTTTTCCTAATTGAGCCATAACCTCAAACAGGCCAGGACTAACTGTACGGCCAGTTAACGCTAATCTTGTTGGATGAATAATGACCCCGCCTTTAATCTTAAGTTCATCCATTAACTGGCGATAGGCACTTTCAGTACTCTCTACATCGAATTTATCTAGGGTATTCAGACATTCTCTCCCCTTGGAGAGCAAGAGTTCCACGCCTTCTTGTTTGATGAAATATTTCTGCAGCCCTTTTTCGTCATAGTCAACAATATCTTGGAAAAAGTAACGGCTTGCTTCCGCCAGTTCCTCCAAGGTTCTTACTCTTTCTCGAACTACACTAATAACGCCACGAATGTACTCTCGTTTTTCATCTGCCTCAGAATTGCTGATCAAACCCGCCTGAATGAAAAATGGAATTGCTTGCAGCGTCAGGCTATCTAGTTCATAGGTAGTCATATATTGTCCATTAAGCCAGATTAGTTTTTGTATATCATACACTGCGGCAGTTTTGGAAACCTTTTCGAGCGAAAAGGAAAGAACGGTTTGGTCTGGAGAAATAATTTCGCTTTGCTCCTCAGTCGGAGACCAGCCAAGAAGAGTCAAGTAATTGACTAAGGCATCCGGTAGACAACCCATCTCTTGGAATTCGCCAACCGCGGTTGCGCCGTGCCGTTTACTTAACTTACTGCGATCTGGTGCTAAGATCATAGATAAGTGAGCAAATAAGGGTATCTCATATCCCAAGGCTCGATAAATTAGCCACTGCTTAGGTGTATTGGATAAATGCTCCTCAGCCCGGATAACATGACTAATTTGCATGGCACTGTCATCGACGACACAAGCGAAATTATAGGCCGGTGATCCGTTCGATTTCATAATAATAAAATCATCAAATTGTTCCGATTCAAAGCTTACTGTCCCTCTAATAATATCCTCAACAACAACTTGGCCGGCATCCGGTACTTTCATCCGAATCACTGAGGGGAGCCTCCGTTTCAGTCGGTCTTGAACTTCCTCGGGAGATAAGTTACGACATTTTCCGGGATAACGAAAGGGTGTTCCCGCTTGCCGTTGCTTTTGGCGTTCCTCTTCTATTTCTTCTACGCTACAAAAACAATGATAGGCTTTGTTTTCCTCAATCAACGTTTGAGCTGCCTTAGTGTAAAGTTCTTGTCGTTGAGATTGGAAATAAGGACCGAAATCACCGCCTTTTTCTGGTCCCTCATCCCAGTCAATCCCTAACCATTTTAGGCTACTAAGAATTTGACTTATGGAATCTTCTTTTAGTCGTTCAGTGTCTGTATCCTCAATGCGGAGAACTAGTATCCCATTGTGTTTTTTGGCAAATAACCAGTTGAATAATGCTGTCCTTGCTCCCCCAATATGCAAATAGCCCGTAGGGCTCGGAGCAAATCTGACTCTGACCTTTTTCATGTCTTACTCTCCCAACTAAATTGCAGTTAATTTCTTGCGTAGAAGTGTGTTTTGCTTTTGTTCTTCAAGATAGTTACATAATGCCAAAAAATCTTCATATCTATTAATTTTTGCCAAATTTCTCAAATCAAGCATAATACCTGTACTTAAGTGTTTAATGAATTCCATATCTGACATTTTCGTTTCTTCAAACAAACCAGTTTGCCAATTGTAGGTATACGGAGCGAAATCATCCCAGTTTTGATCAAAATACTTTACTTTGGCATAGCAAAGTTTGTAAATAAAAAAGATCATTCCCAACGGCGATGCTTTTTTGGCACATTTTTGACTAAAATATTCTTGGACAGGATGGTGCTC
>DATMYU010000639.1:0-3848 GCA_035560775.1 Desulfosporosinus sp. | reverse complement strand
TCACGATTCTTTGCCACTCGGTAGCTGCCAGTTCCTTATACAGTTTAGCATCTGAAGTGCTAAGAACTACCTGCCTGGAAAGTGAAAGTTTACGGAGATAGCCGGTAACTTCTTGCCGAAATTTTTGCCCTTCATTTATTTCTCCTACTGACAAGAGCAAGGGTAGTTCGGTGTTATCGTGAAGGGCTAACTGGGCGATAGCCATACGATAAGCAAAATAATTTTTCTTCGCTTCTGCCCCATCTCTTTTGATCATCCTCTTGCCCTGCGAAGAGGAAATCTGACTAAAAACCCACTGCTTTTCTTCGTTCAGTACCTTTCCGTACTTGATTTGCCACTCCTGCGAAGACGTTTCCAGCAAAGCCAAGGCGTCATCCAAAGCGCGCTGTAAGTCTTCGTAGGCCATCCACTGCTGTTTAGATGTCTCTATCTTTTTCTCTAGAACTGACAACGCAGGAAATTTCGAGCTACTTTTGAGACGCTGTTCTGCAGCCGCCAGTTGCCTACGGGTTTCCACCCGTTCTTGTTGCCTTGCTACCAATTCCGCCAACCCGTCTTCATTAGAAAGGCCAGTCTCGCGTTCCAACTCAGCTAAGGGTTCTAAAATCTTGGCGAGTTCTTCAATATTCCGATCGCCGAGCAAGTCATGATACCTCTGTGAAAACTCGGTGACTTCCCTCTCCGCCTCATCTTTCACCAGTAGTTGGCTGGCAACCTTCAAAACGGCAGCTAGGACTTCATCTCTGTTCGTTGCCAGTGTCCCCCAATTCCCCAACTTTTCTCGCAGTTGTTCCGCAGATGTTGCCATCTTTTCTTCTTCTATCTCCTGCTTTACCAGCTCAAGCTGCTGCTCGTCAATTGCTTTGGACAATTGGCTTTTTTTTCGCCTGTAATCTTCCCATCCGTTCAACCATGTCGTAAAATCTTCTGCTTTAGTCGTAGCAAAAGCTTGTTTCAATGTTTTATCGCAGGAATTCACGATTCTGAGTATATTTGCCTCGCGACTCACTTTTTCTTGCAGTCGGTCTAACTCCATTTGCAGTTTTTTTACCCTTTCTCGCTGATCACGATATTTCTTAAGCTGACTCGTAAACTCCTTATAATTGGAGACATGATAATTTTGATAATATTCAGTAAGGCGATTTGATAACCTTTCACCGATACCTATTCCCGCAAATCGGCTTCGCAATACCCGGTCAATAAAGCTACCTATTTTAGAGTTTTGCCACTGTTTCAAACGCCTTTCTCTTTGCGCGGCCTTGATTTCAGCGACATCCGTTACTCCTGCCATAACTGCGTATTTCTGAAGAATGGCTATTTCATTCATGGACAGTTCTTGTTTATTTTCTATTTCACTTTTTGTGTTCGTCATTTTGACCAGTTCTGCCTGAGCCACATTCCTTTCCTTTTCCATTCGACTTAGATTCTGAACATCGTCTACCGACAATCCTTGGTATCCGGACGTTTGTAGAAAATTTTCCATTTCGATGATCTTTTCTGCCCGCATCTGTGCTTTAGAGGTTAAATGTCTAACTTGTTCTTGTAGAAATGCCCACTCCATACACTCTGCACGCAGGCTTTCGATCACCGCCCAATCCACTTGTGACTCACTGGTAAGCGCAGTCAAATTTGACTCTGATTCTTGGGAACGTTCTTCTAACCGAGCCAGTTCACCTTGAAGTTGACGTAACTCCCGGTAGTCTGGGTTTTGGCGGAGCAACGCCAAGCGCGCCTGTATTTTTTCGGTCGTCATGATCCGCTCTGCTAAAATCGTCTCCTTTTCTCGCAGGTTTCTTATCTCAATCATAAGCAACCGTCCTTCTTCCTGCTGACGGTGCGCTGTCTCCCATTCACTCCGTAGAGCATCATACTCAGCCTTAACCTGCATCATACTTTGTGCTTGTTCTTTCACTTTTTTTTGCGCACCAACCAAAGAAGCACGCACTTTCGTCAGCGAGAGTCCCTCATCTCCTCCTTGCCTAAGATTGCGAACAAGTCGGGAAAAAGTATCGCACTCATCGCTTTCAGGCCACTCTACAATAACACCCTGTTGAAAAGCCTGAAGCTTAACCCGAAATAAAAATTCCCCCAGCGTCATTGTTTCCGCCAAATCCACTTGCTGTCCGGTTTCATCCTCTATTTCCAGGGTTGAGAATTGCTCTAGGTCAGCACCCTGCTGAATGAATTCTCGACGTATATGAAAGCCGGTACTTGCCTCAGTCATCCACACCTCCACAAAACCCTTGCGGCCTTGCTCCTTGGAAGACATAGGAGTCTTAGGAGCGTAGAATAGTTCCATAAGTAAGTTGCCGAGCAACCTATATCGGCTTCTATCCTCAGAAAAAAGCACAATAGGACCCGCTAGAAATGTCCAGTCGACATCCCCCAGCCCCGTATTAACACTTCTAATTCGTTCAATCCTCATCGTCTTTCCGTCCCTGCCCCAGTGCTGCCAGCCCGATTTTTTGTACTAGCACCCAGTGTTGATAGTTATCAGTGCCCTCTGCGACAAGAAGGCGCTCCTGTATTTTGTCGGCAAATACTTGGGCTAGTGTAGGATAGCCATTTCTATTTTTAGCCATCACTACCGATGTTGCAACAACATCTGGAGTAAATTGAGCTTGTCGCCCTTCTATAGGTACAACTTCAACGAAGCGAAACGTCTCTTTTAAAAGCTTCTGCAGTATTTGGGCCATCGCTTTAACTTCTTGAAAGGGTCCTGATAACATGATCCTAAACAAATCCTTTTGACGTTCTTGGCTGGACGTTTCTGCCAATAGTTTCGCAACTAAACATTCCAGATCGGATTGAATCGATAGGGTCTTTTCAAAATAACGACGCTGTCCAAATTCTCGGAATTCAAACCGAGCGGATTCTTTTTCAATCTCCCCTAGCAACACACCGCGAGGTCCGCTCTCACGAAAGCTTCTAGCTTCAGGCGAACCACAATCAGCCCAGTAAGTATCCCCAGTTTTCTGAACCCCACTCCAAACCTCCTGATGACCTAAGGCTATGTAGTTTAAACCACTCGATTCAATCTGCTCTAAACGGATCGGGATATACCCTTCAGTATTCTTGACTGATTCCACCTCAGCGTGGAGAAGCATAAATTGAAGTGTCCCATCCCTCTTCGCCTGAAAACCTTCAAGCATACTCGCCTCTTGACGATAAGCTATCCATCCCACTCCATAAACCGTAGCATTTAGGGAAGGAATTTTCACGCTACTGAGGCTCCCTAAGAATATATGTACATTGCTCGGCCATACAGATAGGCGGTAAGCAGACGTACTAACCAACGGATCCCTCTCACCCGGAGCTATAAAAATTCTCGTACCATTCAACTTAGCTAAGGATTTAGCCACCCGCTCGACGGTCTCCTTACGCACATACTCCTGCTCAAATAAATCTCCAGCCAAGAAAAGAAAATCTACTTTCTCCGACCGGCAAAGCGAGAGGACACCTTCAAAGGTCTGCCACAAATCTTGATTACGCTGTGCCGCCCACTCCTCTAGCCCCTCCCAAGAATGACTGTCAAAACGAAATCCTGCACAATGCAAAAAACGTACACACTGAGCCATGCTATCACCTCATCTATAATAACTGGTAATAATCCGAACTGACTATTATTCAGTTATTTCGACAAGACAGCCTTAGTTTCCTGTAATAGGCATTACTTATAAAAATTACGAGCTGAACGAGTCACTTTCAACTCCAAAATATTTAGGAAGCTTAAGCGCTTCTGCCAAAATTCAATGCCTAAGTTGCATATGAAAGAGCCCATGAGGACAAAATCAAAATGCCACTTATTTTGTAGCCTTTTAATCTAACTTAAATCCCCAGTCTTAGCT
>DATMYU010000638.1:0-2872 GCA_035560775.1 Desulfosporosinus sp. | reverse complement strand
GTCATATAGACAGCTGTCTATATGACTGGTATAATACTGATATCTCCTATTTCTTATTAAGCGAACTCACTTCGCCCGATGATTCAGTGGGGATTTCTAACCACCTCCCGAGTACGAAGATTTTAAATTGCTCGAGAGCCTGAAGAAAACTAAATACTTGGAGAAGGAGTTTTTATCGTGTCTGAGACTTTTAGCGTTGTTCATCTCTGTATTGAAGTTCAATTATCGGGTTAGTCCTTTACACACTCGGACGCATCGGTGTTAAAACTGGAAAAATAGTATATAATGAGACAAAAAGCATTGGTTAAGGTGGTGGCTAGTTCATGAAACCCATTGATAAGTTGATCGTGCAACCCGCGCTAGACAGTTTTCTCAACCGAGAAGTGTACCTCCACCTAGAGACGACCAACGGAGCTTATGCGGTCCATAGCCATGAGAGCGCCATGACCGTGGGGGCGTATATTCGCAATGGTCGCATCAACTTTGGACGAGGGATCATCACAGGTGACGGCCCATACCGCGTTGGGCTCAAGATGGAAATCGGCTGGGTTTACGCCGAAGGATTGACCGATTTTGAGATGGAACAAGGTCAACTATTGCTCGCTGGCCATGATCAAGAGGGACGACTTGCTGTGGCACTAGAACTTAGTTTGTCCCCGTTTAAATTATAAGCACTTATTTCAACTGGAGCATTAACTCTATCTGAAGTTTAGTTGAACTTATCCAGGGCCTTTGCGCCACTTATCTCCCACTTTAGAAGCGGAAGTGAGAGTGGTGGTTAGCCTTCGGGATAAATTTGGATTAACGTGGGAGGAATCATTCTTGGAACAACACGTTCTCGTAGTTTTCCCCCATCCAGACGACGAAACGTTTGGCTGTGGCGGAACCATAGCACAATTCGCCAAATCGGGTGTTCCTGTCACTTATGTCTGCGGTACTATGGGCCAAATGGGGCGCAACATGGGAAAACCGTTCTTTGCCACCCGAGAGTCGTTGCCTAATATTCGGGAAACAGAGTTGGAAGAAGCCTGCCAGGCTCTCGGCATCCAAAATGTGATTAACCTTGGGTTACGTGATAAAACGATTGAGTTTGAAGACCCAGAACTATTGATTGCTAGAATTGAGCAGATCGTCCGAGAGATCCAACCATCCCTAGTGCTTACCCACTATCCCGGATATGCCGTGCATCCGGATCACAATGCTCTTGGTGACGTGACGATCCGTGCCCTTTCTCGTCTTTCCGTTCAGGAACGCCCGATAGTGTACGCTCATGCTTTTTCTCGCGACTGCCAGGAGGTGCTCGGCCCGCCGGATATCGTCAACGACATTTCAAGCACGTCTGACGTGAAGCTGGCCGCAATCCGAGCACACAGGTCACAATCGCAAGGGATTCTCGCCCGTATTGCGAAAGGGCAGTTTGATGAACAGTCGTTCGAGAACTCCTTTGGTCACCTGCTCGTGAACGAATCCTTCTGGACGTACAATTTTTCGGAAGGGCACCCTTAATATTCTTTCCGAAAAACCCTAAGTTAAATAACAAAGTGGTGGCTAAGTCCAATAGAGCTTAGCCACCACTTATTAACAATCACAGTTAAGCACAATTATTTGCTCTCGGCAACTGTATAGAGGGGTTTCACTGAACTCATGCGAAATCTACCCCGTCTAAATAAAAGCTTAAAACCTCCGAGGATAAACAAGTACCGGTTATCGACCATTAGCTTAGTCAATACAGCCATTTTCCCTCGCGCTTTTAACCCCAATATGTTGCCAACACCATCCTTTGCGCCTAAGGATGCCACAGCCCCTTTTAACGATGGACTAAAGGCTTCTAAGTTAGAGTCACCACGAACCAGTTTTACGAGGTTCTTGGCACAAGTTTTTGATTGCATTACAGCGAGTTGAGCCGTCGGAGGAAACGGACGACCCGCCTGCTCATCCATGAATGCAGAACAATCACCAATCACAAATACATTCTTATAGCCTTTTACTCGCAAGTCCTTTTCAACGGGAATTCTTCCACGAATCGATTCGAAACATGTTCCGCAGGCGACTGTATTTCCCTGTACTCCTCCCGTCCAAATTACTGTGGCAGGGGAGATCTTTTCTTCCCCATTTTCGCTATTGATTATCACTCCTTGTTCATCAACTAATTTGATTTTAGTCGAAAGTCGGAATTCGACTCCTTTGCTCTCTAAAATATCTTTTGCATAAGAGGCAAGTGTAGTATCAAATCCACCAAGAATGCCTAAACCTGCTTCGACGTTCATTAATTGTACACTTTGTCGCTCGACGTTATATTTTTTACACAATACTTGAATTTGTTCTGCTAATTCACCAACAAGCTCAATCCCTGTAAAACCAGCACCACCAACGATGATAGAAATCTTCTTGTTTGAATTTTTTTCCTTTGAAAAATCCGCAAATAATGTTTCAATTTTATCGCGGATCCTTCGAGCTGCGTTCATGCTTTTTATTGTTAAGGCGTGTTCCAAAATTCCAGGTATGCTGAATGTAGCAGGTTCAAAACCAAGGCCAATCACTAGGTAATCATATGTAATCGGATCCCCATGATAAAGTATAACTTCTTGTTTTTCTTTTTGGATTTCTGCAATAGTATCTTTGATAAAGTGAACTCGGTGTATATCAATAACTTCTCGAATAGGAATACAGATGTGATTTTCTTCGCCCGTACCTCCAGCAACCTCGTGTAGTAACGTTGTCTGGTAATGATAGTCATGTTTATTCACGAGAATAATTTCCGCTTCTTTTTGAGAAATAAGGTTTTGAAGATGAACGGCCGTCAGCAGCCCTCCATAACCAGCACCAAGAATTACAATCCTAGGTTTGTAAGGAATACACATCTTTACTCCAC
>DATMYU010000637.1:0-4105 GCA_035560775.1 Desulfosporosinus sp. | reverse complement strand
CAATCAAGATTACGACGAGTATAGGAATATCAGTATTTCCCGACGATGGTATTAATGCCGAGGAAATTTTGATTAATGTTGACGAAGCTATGTACAAGGCCAAAGAACTAGGTAAAAGTCGCTATCATTTTTTTGACAATCGTATGAAAGAAGGACTAGATCAAAAAATCAAACTGGAGACCATGCTTAAAAATGCGATATCAAATCATGAGTTTGTCTTACATTACCAACCTCAATATGAGGCTAGAACAAGGAGGCTTCGTGGGTTTGAAGCCTTGATTCGTTGGAATAATCCTGAGGTTGGCTTAGTAATGCCGATGGATTTTATTCCATTTGCAGAAGAAACAGCATTTGTCGTGCCGATAGGAAAATGGGTTATTGATACCGCCTGTAAAGTATGTAATACGATAAATAATAGTTACGGATTAAACTTGTATATGTCTGTAAATATTTCGGCGATCCAACTTAAACAAACGGATTTTAAGGAATCAGTGATGAATGCAATTATTAATTCTGGAATTGAAGCGTCAAATCTTGAGTTGGAAGTGACAGAAAGTTGTTTTATCGAGAATTTCGACAATGTGGTTAGTGTCTTAAAAGCTTTGCAAGATGAGGGAATCAGGATTACCCTGACTGATTTCGGTACTGGAAATCTTGCCTTAAGTCATTTGAAAAATATGCCTATCAACATGGTGAAGTTAGATAAAGAATTTATCGATGAAATAGATCAATCAAATCCACAAGGCGCTTTGACGGAATCAATAATTTCTCTAGTGCATAAGCTCAATATTGAAATGCTCGCCGGAGGGGTTGAAAATAAAGAACAATTTGATTACTTAATCAAAGGAAAGTGTGATAATATTCAGGGCTATTTTTTTGAACAACCTGTTCCAGAAGAAATGATTGAAGGAATAATAAGCAAAGGTATCTTGGAAAACGAAGCCTTGAGCAAAGTAATTCAAAAAGCAGGACTGACCTATGAAGGCTTTGTCAGACAGAAAATGAGGTTGATTGGGAGACAGTGGGATACCAAATTGTAATAATAGTTTCTCTACATAAAGTAAGATTGTCGAGGACATGTTTATAAGGAATAGCTTTGATTTATAAGGACACTATGTCTAAAGGGTAACTCAATATCAAACCTAAGGGCAATCGTCCTTAGGTTTGAAAACAATTGTCCATGATGCATAATCATGGAACAACTATTTTATTCTTTAAAAGGTAGAGAAAAGAAGGGATTTGACAATCTTCGACGAATTTTTAGGTTAGTGATGGATCTTAATTTTGAAATAAATGATATGGAAATGGTGGCGGGTAACATTGACAGAAAAACAGCGCATGATACAAGAGTACGTTCCGGGAAAACAGGTAACTATGGCTCATATTATACCGAATCCACAGAAGGACATTCACGAGCGATTGGGCATATTGACCAGGGGCGCCATTGGAATTATGACCATAACCCCGAGCGAGGCAGCTATTATTGCGGCCGATGCTGCCAGTAAAGCCGGGGATATTGAGCTGGGTTTTTTAGATCGGTTTACTGGTTCTTTAGTGATTACGGGAGATGTATCCAGTGTTGAAGCAGCATTACATGCCGCTGTAAATACCTTAGTGACTGTATTAGGATTTACACCGACAGATGTGACGAGAAGCTGATGGGAAAAATATTACTTATCGGGGGAATTGGCGCTGGTAAGACTTCTTTGAAACAAATGCTGATGAATGAGCAGCTCAGCTATAGAAAAACGCAAATGCTGGATTTTTCCCAGACCTTTATTGATTGTCCGGGGGAATATCTGGAGATACCGCGATTTTATCATGTCTTGATAGATACGAGTTTTCAGGTTTCAGAAATATGGGCACTTCAAGATGCTACAAAACTACGCACCTTTTATCCACCGAAATTTGCCAAAGTCTTTAACAAACCTATCATCGGAATTATAACCAAGGTGGATTTGCCAGAAGCCAATGTTGAACAAGCGATTTCTTTTTTGGCTTATGCAGGAATAACAGAACCCTGCTATTTAACATCGATCATGAATGGAGAAGGATATAGTCCCTTGCACATGCGATTGGAGGCCTTGAATGAATCGCGAAATCTTTAAGGGGTTATGTATTGAGTACACCAATCTGAACGATGTCGATATTAAAGTATTAGAAGCCATGGCTTTACAGATCCCTTACACTGCTGAAATGACAGAAACAGATATTTTCATTGATGCTTTGTCGAAAAATGGAGTGGATGCCGTCGTGTTGGCGTGGGCCTATCCGAGGAAACGGTCTTTGTATGCTCATAGCGTCGTAGGAGAACTAGCCTTTGCCACCAGTGAGCCAGCGGTTTATAGGACGTTCCAAACCGGAAAAACGAGTCGGAATGTGCGAGGGCTTAGTCAAGAAGGGATTCCCATTGAGCAGACGGTTGTCGCGATTCGTAACGCTGCTGATGACGTGATTGGTGTTCTAATTATGGAAAGGGATATTACTGAAGAAATACGGCAAGAAGAGCAAGTCGAGTTTTTAACGCAAACAGCCGAACGGTTGAGTAACACTTTGATGTATTTGTCAACGACTGGGTCACAGTTTGAAGATTGGGTTGAAAACGGACTGTTTGTTATAAATAAAAATACTAAAATAACGTATGTCAATAAAAAGGCAGCACAGATATATAAAGATGTTCATGGATTTGAAGCATCTGGGAATGATTTTTCTCTCGCCATGTGCAATTGTGCTACTATAGATGAGCTGCTGATTAACCTTAAGAACCCCGTGGAATTTTGTATTCTGGGCAAGAGTTATTTTTTTCAGGTGTATCCTTTGGTGACGTATGGAGAATTAAGCGGCTGTGTGATATCCTTTCGAGACATTACTGACATTCGAAAAAAAGAACAGGAACTTAATGCGCAAAGTACCGTTATTCGAGAAATCCACCATCGTGTCAAGAATAATCTTCAAAATATTGCGGCCTTGCTTCGCCTTCAGATGCGCCGGTCTAATTTAGACGTTGTAAAAGCAGAGTTTTCGGCAAGCATAAACCGAATCATATCTATCGCCATGGTTCATGATGTGTTTGCCTGCCAAAACTCTGATTCGGTTGATTTGAAGGATCTCTGCCAACGTATTCTTAACGGTTTGCTAGAAAGCTCTGCGCTACCGGAGCAGACCATTAAGACCTATATCGAAGGACAACAGGTTATTCTGCCAAGTTCACAAGCGGTCCCGTTGGCCCTAGTCATTAATGAACTACTGGCGAACAGTTTCAAACACGGGGTGCGTTTCTTAGAAAAAGGCGTGATTACCCTGGCTATCTTGGAGACGAAGGAAAAAATACAACTTTCTGTGAGCGACAACGGACCTGACCCACTCGTGCCCTTTGATCAAGTGCAACAACGGCATTTAGGCTTACAGATCGTAGACTCATTAATAGGAGAACAATTAGGCGGCGAGTTCCAAATGGAACGCATTGAAGGAATGACGTGTGTTACGGTTAGCTTTCCTAAACATAATTCGGAGGAACACTCATGAGCGTATTATCTATCTTGATTGCGGATGATGAGGCATTAACTCGTTTGGATATTAAAGAAATGCTGCAGGGGGCTGGCCATATTGTCTGCGCCGAAGCAAATACTGGTGAAAAGGCCATTGAATTGGCCAAATCACACGCTCCAGACTTGGCAATTCTGGATGTAATGATGCCTGGTTTAGATGGTCTAGAAGTTGCAAAGATCTTTCATGCCATGAACATACCTGTGCTCTTGCTCACAGCTTACAGCCAGCCGAAATTTATTAACCGGGCAGAAAAAGTTAAGGTATACGGGTATCTTGTCAAACCGATCACAGAACGAGATCTATTACCGGCTATCCAAATTGCCTATGCACGTTGGAGAGAAATGCAAGATGTTCGCGCGAAATTGGAAAACACCCAGCAGAAACTACAAAGTCAAAAACTAATTGCCCGAGCACGTGCCATCCTCGCAGAACGTGATGGAGTGAGTGATTACGAAGCGCATCAATTGCTGATTCATCAGGCCATGAATCTTCGCATTACGGTTGTGAAACTGGCCAATAAACTTGTAAATGAGGCTACCCTTTAAACCCCCAGAAA
>DATMYU010000636.1:0-8566 GCA_035560775.1 Desulfosporosinus sp. | reverse complement strand
GGTTTACTGGAATGATGATCGGAACACTGCTGCTGACTACGGCCGGATGCGGAGGGGGTTCTACTCCCGCTACTAATTCTGGTTCACAAGAAGGAGGAGCTGCTAAGATCGGTGTGGTCGCCTATCTGAGTGGGGGCGGAGCTGCCTATGGCCAGGCACAGAAGGAAGGTCTGGAGCTCGCTAAGGATGAGATCAATGCCCAAGGCAAGGTAAAAATTGAACTTATTTACGAGGATTCCCGTGGGGACAAGACCGAAGCCATTAATGCGGCGAATAAATTAATTAACAAAGATAATGTCGTAGGACTTATTGGACCGACCTTAAGTGGAGAAATGTTTGCGGTTGGCCCGATTGCTAACCAGTCAGGAGTTCCAATCATGGGAACTTCAACCACAGCTGAAGGGATAACTGATATCGGTGAATTTGTCTTTCGGAATGCTTTGCCAGAGTCTTCAGCAGTTCCCCAAGCCGTCAAGATGGCTGTTAAAAAATATAACTTGAAAAAAGTTGCTCTCATGTATTCAAGCAATAACGACTGGGCCGTCTCCGGTTTTAAAACGATGGAGAAAGCCCTCAAGGATAATGGTGTGGATGTATTAGCTACCGAGACCTTTGCCGATAAGGATACGGACTTTTCCGCTCAGTTGACAAAAATTTCTTCATTAAAGCCAGATGCTGTCATGGTATCAAGCCTTTATCAGGAAGCGGCACTCATTTTAAAGAAAGCCAGAGAAACTGGGATTAATGTTCCCTTTGTCGGTACGAATGGTTTTAACTCTCCAGAATTGATCAAGATCGCCGGAACAGCAGCGGAAGGGGCTATTGTGGCGAGCCCTTGGTACCCAGGAAAAGAAAATGACAAAATTAAGAAGTTTGTTGCAGATTATAAAGCTAAAAATAATAAAGTACCCGACCAGTTTGCCGCTCAAGCTTATGATGCGCTTTACATCTATGCCAGTGCTCTGGAGAAATCCGGTTCAAGCACAGATCGCACAAAGCTACGCGACAGCCTTGCAACCATTAAGGATTTCCAAGGTGTCACTGGAAAGTTCGCTTTTGATGATAAGCGGAATCCCTTGATGGACGCTACTGTTTTGATCGTGAAGGACGGTCAGTTTACGGAACTGAAATAAACTTTAGGAGTGAAGGTCTTGTTTTGGCAACAATTGGTTAATGGCTTGACATTAGGAAGTACGTATTCACTAGTCGCCTTAGGATATACCCTGATTATGGGGGTCCTAAACATTCTCAACATGGCTCATGGAGAGATATTCATGTTCGGAGCTTTCGTCGGATTGTTTCTGATGACTTATCTGAAGGTAAATATCTTTGTGGCCATGGCTGGCGCCATGGTGGCTGGTGCGTTGCTAGGAACTCTTTTAGAACTACTGGCCCTGCGTCCCTTGAGACGCCGGGCCGTTTCCGATCTGGCCCCTTTGATTAGCACGATCGGGGTATCCATCTTTCTTGAAAATTTGGCCTTAAAGATCTTTGGGCCGCAATCACGGGCTTTTCCTTCTGGAGCATTATCTGGAGTTCAGATCCAACTTGGGCCGATTCGAATTACGCTCGTCCAAATCGTAATTCTTGGCATATCCTTCTGCTTGATGTTTGTTCTTCGTTTTTGGCTGTCTAAAACTCGTGTTGGCAAAGCCATCCGAACAACTGCTGAGAACATCGAAACGGCCAACCTCCTCGGCATTAACACCAACAAAATCATCTTGTTAACCGTCGCACTTGCTTCAGGATTGGGTGCAGTCGCAGGAGTTCTGGTTGGACTCTCTTTTAATGCGGTTGAGCCCACGATGGGATTGAGTATAGGTTTGAAAGGGCTCGCCGTTCTAATCCTCGGAGGAATGGGAAATATCACCGGAGCGATGCTGGGGGGCCTAATTCTGGGAATCGCCGAGGTCTTCACTGTAGCTTACGGTGCATCTTCATATAGAGATGCCGTAGCCTTTGGTATGATTATTCTGATTTTATTTATTCGTCCTCAAGGACTTTTTGGGTCTTCGTCCCGGCAAGGAGGACGTTTCTAAATGGACGTTATATTCAACCAATATTATCTTCAAATTGCTATCTTTGTGTTCGTAAATGCCATCCTGGGGGTGAGCATTTATATGACGCTATCCACCGGTCAGTTATCTTTAGGAAATGCCGGCTTTATGAGCATCGGAGCCTATACTTGTGCGATCCTGACCGTAAAAACAGGCTTGCCCGTCTATTTGGCCATCCCAATCGGTGGTATTGCTGCAAGTTTTATTTCGATAATCATTGGCTTTCCAGCTTTACGACTTACAGGGATTTATCTGGCGATTGCCACGCTCGGATTTGGAGAAGTTGTTCGAGTCATCGTTTTAAACTTAACCATTACAAATGGTGCCTTAGGGATATCCGGAATCCCGACTCTTGGAACAAAAATCGGCAAAGTGCTGTCTTCCTTAGGTTTATCTAAGGGATTTGGAGGATTAAGCGCTCAGCAGACTAGTACCTTGCTGGTTTTAGTTATTCTAGTTCTCATCCTCGCTGCTCTAGTATTTTTCTGTACAAGACTTAACCGCTCAAGAGTCGGTCGGGCGTTTGCCGCTATTAAAGCGGATGAGTCGGCGGCCGAAGCCATGGGGATCAATACTACGTATTATAAACTGCTTGCCTTTGCTTTAGGAGCTTTAATCGCCGGGATGGCTGGCGGTCTATCCGCCCATTTAACCTTTTTTATCGGACCGAAGGATTTCGCCTACAACCGAACCGTTGAAATCCTTACCTTTGCCGTCTTAGGTGGAAGCGACTTAATTATCGGCCCAATCGTCGGAGCATTACTGCTAACCTTGCTTCCTGAACTGTTGCGCTCAGCTTCTGAATACCGTCTGATGATTTATGGAGCGTTGATGGTTGCTACGATGGCCTTTCGACCTCAAGGACTCATTAGTGAAGAGACGGTTCGTTTCTGGAAGCGTAAGCTTGGAAGGAGGATTAAATAATGACGTTACTCCTTGATCAAGTGAGTAAAAGCTTTGGCGGTTTGGCTGCTTTAAGTAACGTGAGTTTCAAGGTAAATGATGGAGAAATCCTAGGAATTATCGGCCCAAATGGTGCTGGCAAGACAACGCTCTTTAACCTAATCACTGGAATTTTTCTTCCTACCGAAGGAAAGATTAGCTATCATGGTAAAAGTTTGTTAGGAATACGGCCGTATAAAGTTACAGCATTAGGCTTAGCTCGTACATTCCAGAATATCCGTCTGTTTGGCCATATGAGCCCGCTGGACAATGTCATGGTCGGGGCACATTGTCGAACGAAGTCCGGAGTATGGAAAGGATTATGGCGCACTCCTGCACAGCGTAAGGAAGAAAAAGCGACCAGAGAACGAGCTCAAGCTCTACTTGAGTTAGTCGGCATTGAAAATGACACGGATTCTCCCGCAGGTTCACTCCCCTATGGGCAACAACGACGCTTGGAAATTGCCAGGGCGCTCGCAACAGAACCCGAATTAATTCTTCTCGATGAACCAGCGGCAGGGATGAATGAGAGTGAAACCGAAGACTTGAGTCTTCTGATTAAGAAAATACAAACGATGGGAAAAACCGTCATTTTAATTGAACATGATATGAACCTTGTAATGAACGTCTGTGACCGACTCGTAGTGATTAATTTTGGACTAAAGATTGCTGAAGGTACTCCGGCCGAGATTCAGCAAAACCCGTTAGTCATTGAGGCGTATTTGGGCCGGGAGGAGGCGTAGAGATGCTGAACATCAGCGGTTTGTCAACGAGTTATGGCAGTATTCAAGCAATCAAAGGAATTGACCTAGATGTTCCTAAAGGCTCGATTGTTTCCCTCATCGGGGCGAACGGAGCTGGGAAGACGACCACGATGAAATCTATTGTCGGACTTCTCAAACCTCAGGCTGGGCAGATTAAGTTCCTAGACCGGGAGATTCGAGGTCTCGCCCCTCACAAAATTGTAACCCTGGGAATGTCTCTAGTCCCGGAGGGTCGGAATATTTTAGCAGGGATGACGGTTCTTGAAAACTTGGAAATGGGAGCCTATCAGAGGAAAAACAAAGAAATTCAGGCGGATTTAGAGAAGGTTTTTGAACGTTTCCCGATCTTAGAGGAACGTAAACAACAATTAGGAGGAACACTTTCTGGAGGACAGCAACAAATGCTGGCGATTGGCCGTGCACTTATGGCTAGACCTAAGCTTCTATTGCTTGATGAACCCTCCATGGGCTTAGCCCCTCTGGTCGTTGCAGATATATTCAGGGTTATTCAAGAGATCAATCAGGAAGGTACGACAATTCTTCTCGTTGAACAAAATGTCCGTCTGGCCTTAAAGATTGCTAACTATGCCTATGTTCTTGAAACAGGAAAGATCGTCCTGCATGGCAAGGCTGAAGAGGTTGCCAGAAATCCTCGTGTTTTGGAAGCCTACCTAGGCGGAGCAAAGGCAGATACTTAATATATTCGCTGGCCTGCAATCGATTCATTATTTACCCAATAATCCCCCCCTTTTTGTCCATAGGTGTGGGGATTATTCACACGAAGGGTTTTTTATTTATCCACACCGGTCCAACCAGTAAACCATGGGAGGAGACGTTAAACTATGGGAACTCATACCTATAAAATCGTAAAAAGTAAGGTCGCTGAAGGGCTCCGGGATATGGAGTCGCGGAAGGGAAGATTTCGAGCTTTTGATGCGATTCGCCCAGCCATGTTAAAGATGGTTCCTAATTATCCCGAACTTTCCAATCGTTTGCGCAAGATCAAAGAATACAGTATGGATCATTTGGATGAAGTGATCGCGAAAGCGCAACGTTCGTTGGAAGCAAAGGGCTGTAAAGTGTATCTTGCCGAAACTGCTGAGGATGCTCAGATGTATATTGCAAGCCTCATTCCGAATACGGGCTTGGTGGTTAAGTCCAAGTCAAATGCAGGTAAAGAAATTAATATTTCCCATTACCTCGAGGATCGTGGCGTAACGGTAGTAGAAACAGATCTCGGAGATCGAATTAATCAACTGGCGAAGTGTGAAGCAAGTCACTCACTAGCTCCTGCTATCCATATTCCTATCGAAACAATAACCGAACTCTTTTCAACAGAGGAGGGAACGCAGTTAGAATGCACTCCCGAAGCGTTGGTCGTTTCTGCCCGCAAGGGACTCCGTAATTTCTTGGTTAAGGCAGATGTGGGGATCTCGGGAGCAAATGCGATTGCAGCAGATACAGGAAGTATCTTCGTAACTGAGAACGAAGGAAACATTCGGGCAGTTTCGATGATGCCCAAAGTTCACATTGTGATCTCCGGTGTGGAGAAAATCGTCTCGACCCTTGAAGATGCCATGCAAGTTGTGCGGGCAGCAGCGGTCTATGGCGTAGGACAAGATATCGGGACCTATGTTTCAGTGATTTCAGGAGTGAGCGAATCCCTTGACCCTGATCTTGAGGAGTATTCACACGGTCAAGGCCCTAAAGAAGTGCATATCGTTTTATTAAAAAATGGTCGTACGGAAGCAATCGCTGCCGGATTTAAAGAATCTCTTTATTGTATCAATTGTGGAAGCTGCTTGAACTTTTGTCCAATCTATGGGGAAGTCGGTGCCAAATACGGATATAAGTATCTTGGGGGACGTGGCTTAGTCTTTGCTGCCTTTCATGGTGACCTAGAAAAGTCTGAAGAAAATGGCCTATCTCTCTGTATTGGATGTCAAAAGTGTCAAACTGCCTGCCCCGTACAAATGGCCACACCAGCTATGTTATGGAAGCTTCGCCAAGATGCTGTGGCAAAAGAAGGGGTAGGTTGGAAGAAAGATTTGGTCTTCTCGATGTTAACCAAACCCCAAACTCTACCGGTGGTAAGTAAACTCGCGACGACATTCGGAAAGCTAGCCTTAAAAGAATCCGGTAAGGGGATGACCTCCCGCTTGACGTTTAATTCATTCGGGCTACCGCAAGAGCGTGTGATTCCCAGATTCTCTAACAAGTCCTTTATGGAAATCGCCAAACCTAAAACGATTGCTAAAGCGATTAAAAACGTTGCTTTTTATCCTGGGTGTGTCGTGAATTACACTGAGACAGATCTTGGCGAAGCGCTTCTTCATGTCTTAGCGGAAAATAACGTTCAGGTTAACGTCGCAAAAGAGGATGTCTGCTGTGGGATTCCTAGTATTGTGAGCGGAGATCTAGCTCATGCTAAAACCATGGCTCTAAAAAACATCGAGATTTACAGTTCTTTTGACATCGATGCTTTGGTTTTTGTTTGCCCGAGTTGTGCGGTCGCTTTCAAAGAAGAGTACCCTAAACTGTTTGCAGAGGATTCCTCTGAGCTTCAGGAAAAGGTGAAAAAACTGGCTTTAAAGGTAAAAGACATTAATGAATTTCTAATCCAAGATATTGAGTTAAAACTTCCTAAACAAGTAGTCACGGAAACCGTGACCTATCATGATCCTTGTCATCTCGCTCGAAGTATGGGCGTGAAAACGGAGCCACGGGAAATTATCCGGAAAATTCCTGGGCTGAAATATGTGGAAATGCAGGATGCCGATACCTGTTGTGGGTTTGGTGGATCGTTTAGCTTAAGCTTCTATGAACTCTCACAGCGAATTAACGAAGGAAAATTAAAGAACATTATCGATACACAGGCTACCACCCTCGCGACGAGTTGTCCCGGATGCATGGTTCATTTTCGTGATGGGATTGCTCAGCATAAAATGAAGCAAAAGGTTTCTCACGTGGTTCAGATTCTGAGCCGAGCCTATGGGAGGAGATGAGAAAAATGAGCAGTACCAAAGTTCAAACTATCTTAAAGCAAATTAGTTCTCGCCGCGACACGCTTCTTCAAGAGTATCCTAATTTAGCCAGCCAAGTGCAAGACATCAAGAGCGCGATAGCGACTAATCTCAAAGCATCTGTTGAAAAGGCGGTTTCTTCTCTCGAAGGTAAAGGCTGTCATGTGATTATTGCTCAGGATGCCCGGGAGGCTCAAGAACAAATCCTAAAGATCCTGGCGGGTAATCAGCGTGTAGCGATGAGTAAAAACTCTGTCTTCACCGAAATTGCTCTGAGAGAGTATTTGAAATCGAATAAGGTTGAGATTCTTGATACTGATCTGGGGGAAAAGGTTGTCGGGACAAAGGTCGACGTGCACCCTTGGATTGCTAGTATCAATACGCCAATCCCCAACAAAGAATGGGTAGCTCAGATTAAAGATCAGATCAAGCAACAGGTAGCCCATATGGAGTATGGAATTACAGGCGCAGAGGCCATCGTTGAACAAAATGGAACCCTTGCCCTGTTAGAAAGTGAGGGAAATATACGATTCACCTCAAATCTTCCCTATAACCATATCGTGGTGGCCGGAATCGATAAAATCGTGCCCTCACTCGAAGATGCTTTGACCATTTGTCGGGCGATCAGTGTGTATGGGATGGGAAAAGATATTCTTAAATATCTTACCTTTATCAGTGGCCCTAGCAGAACGGCCGATATCGAGTTTAGAATGGTCCAGGGTATGCATGGCCCCAAAGAGGTGTATATCATTTTACTCGATAATGGGCGTCTATCGGCGTCAGAAAATCAGCAATGGGATTTGCTTAAATGTCTGCACTGCGGAGGTTGTCTCGTCGATTGCCCAAAATACCTTGCCGAAGGTTTAGAGAGGGGCTATTATTACACCGGAAAAAGAGCAAAAGTCTTAGCGGCTTTTTTAGAGGGATCCAAACAAGCCGCCGATACGGATTGTGGAGACTGCTCATTGTGTAATAAAATCTGTCCCACGGGTATTCAAGTTTAGCTCTGCGCACTTATAGGAGGCTCCAATGCAATTTGAAAAGATTACGAAACCCCAGCGGACGTATCAAGAGGTTTTAAAACAAATCAATTACTTGATTATCCAAGAAAAGCTCCGTCCCGGCGATCGATTGATGGGTGAACGAGACATGGCCGGTGAGCTGGGGGTCAGCCGAACAACGTTGCGTGAGGCGCTGAGAACTATGGAGTTCTTAGGATGCGTCGAAATTAAGCCCGGAGGAGGTACCTTCATACGCGATGCTCAGTTGAATGAGATTATTAGCCCTCTGGCTTTAGCTTTATCGGTCGAACCGACGCGTTTAGAGGAACTTTGGGAAACTCGGATCACCCTCGAAGTCGAATGTGCGGGCTTAGCAGCATTACGAGCCTCAGCGGAAGACTTGCAGCAAATTTTCCAGGCCCTTTGTGATATGCATTCTAAATTAGACGATCTGGACGCTTATGCTAAAGCGGATATGCGCTTTCACTTTCTAGTTACTCAAGCTTCTAAGAATTCGATGATGAATCGACTGCTGCAAACGTTTGTAGTCCATATTTTAGAACTCATCAAGAAAGCTGGACCGCTTCGTTTTAGTCATGATATCGGGGGACTCTGCACGATTCAAGAGCATATTTCCATATATGATGCTATTGTGAGTCACAACTCAGAACAGTCAAAGCTGCTTATGAGAAAACATTTAGAAGGGTCAAGGGGCGAAGGCTAGCCGGCTGCGTAAGTAACATAAGTTTTTTTAATTCACTAGCTATCTTAGCTAATAG
>DATMYU010000635.1:0-2361 GCA_035560775.1 Desulfosporosinus sp. | reverse complement strand
TCGTCACAGGGTCATCTTTTCTCGTAGAATCAGATAAATCACGAATATTAATTGATTGCGGAATGTTTCAGGGATCCAAAGCGCTAAAAGAGTTGAATTACAATGAATTCCCCTACAATCCTGCAAGCATTGACGCTGTTATCTTAACCCATGCCCATATTGACCACTCCGGAATGTTACCTAAACTGGTTAAGGCAGGTTTTAAGGGCACCATCTGGGCTACCCCTGAAACTGTTAAATTATGTTCAATAATGCTCCCGGATAGTGGGCATATTCAAGAAATGGAAGTAGAGCGAAAAAACCGAAAGCGTATTAGAGCAGGACTTCAACCTCTAGTTCCGATTTATACCGTCCAAGATGCGCTTGATACCCTTCCATACTTTCATGCAACATCTTATGAAGAACAAATCGACCTTTTTCCGACTGTATCGTTTAAGCTCTATGATGCGGGCCATATTTTAGGTTCGGCACATCTTATGCTTCAGATTAAAGAACCAGATTTTAATAAGACACTCGTTTTTTCTGGTGATATTGGAAATATCAACCAACCCTATCTTAATGATCCAAGTATTCTAAATGCAGCTAACGTTGTCATTATGGAGACAACCTATGGAAATCGGCTCCATAATGATAGTGCAGAAGGAAAGAAAACGGATCGAGCAGAACAACTTGCAGAAACGATTCGATCGACTTATGAGGCTGGGGGAAATCTAATCATCCCTGCTTTTGCGATAGAACGTACCCAGGACCTTCTGTTTTACTTACGCCAATTACAGGACGAACATCGTATTCCTACTATACCTGTTTATATTGATAGTCCCTTGGCCATTGCAGCGACAAAAATATTCCAAGAAAACACCACACATTTTGATTTAGAAACGAAAGAATTAATTAAACAGGGGAATAATCCATTGAACATGCCCAATGTTCATTTTAGTCAAACAGCTGCGGATTCAATGGCTCTCAATGAGATTGAGGGTGGAGCGATCATTATCGCCGCTAGCGGAATGGCCGATGCTGGGCGTATAAAGCATCACTTAAAACACAACCTTTGGCGTGAGAATGCCACGGTGCTTTTTGTTGGCTATCAAGCTCAAGGTACCCTAGGTCGAATTATATCGGAAGGTGCCCAAACGGTAACCATACACGGGGAGAAGATTGCGGTTAAAGCTCACATTAGTCATATGGACGGCCTATCTGCACATGCCGATCAAGCCGAGCTACTACAGTGGCTCTCTCTTCTAGGAAAAAATGCAGAACAAATTATTCTTGTTCACGGAGAATTGGACTCACAAACTATCTTTTCCGACAAGATTCAACAAGAGTTCGGAAAAATACCACTTATTCCTCAACTGGGAGAAACAATTGAATTCATATCCGATCAAATCGTACGACATGTTCCCCAAAAAGCATGGTTATCTAAAGATCCCTCGATCCAAACCATCGAAGAGAAACCGCATGTGTCTACTGAAGGAACAAGTGGGCATCACACGCTTCACCCTGTCTTACCCCCTTCCAAACGACTTAAACCGGAGCTCAAACTATCCCGCTCTCAAGTCAATAGAGCCTATGTTCGATTACGGCATCATCTTAAGCAGCTAATTGATGAGGGTCAACGAACCCATAATTTTAATCGCGTGGTTAATATTCTGGATAGTATGACACGCTGGCTTGAAGAACAAGAACGGGGAAAGCAACGTTAGAGCATAACATATCTATCAAATCCATGCGAATTCGGCGGTTTGGCGCTTAATACCAGCCAGAAAGCGGAGAGTTTCTTCGCGACGCTTTAAGGCCAAACGTTTTCCTGCTTTTGTTGATACTTTGTTAGGTAGGGCGTCCGCGAAGAGACGGGCTCTATCTAGAGCGTCCTCGGGGCTCTGAATCAATTCATCTTGGCCAACCAAACTAAACAGACGCATTAGTCCTATATTCCCCAAATTATCCAATATATCTGATTCACGTATATATACTGCCTCATCGCTCCGGCCTGGTTCTGAATAATACATGTGGTTTTCAATGGCATCTAAGACCTTTGGCAGCTTGTTCGGTGAAAACATCATTTGTTGGAGGAGATTTGCCGCAACTCCCTTGGAACGCAAAGCGTGGTCAATGTTTTTGATCGTATAGATGGGGTATTTTCCTATGTCATGCAGCAGAGCTGATGCATAAAGAACTTCATCATCCAAGGTCAAGTTATTGGAAAGTTCTTTAGCTAGATGGAAGACCCTGAAACAATGCTTAACCCCCCAGCCAGGGTGAGCGCCTGATTTTTCTACGATTTGAATAAGTTCTTGCCGAAAGTCCATAATTTATCCTCCTTAAATCGTTTGTTAACTATATACGCCAAAAGGCGTCTAT
>DATMYU010000634.1:0-8420 GCA_035560775.1 Desulfosporosinus sp. | reverse complement strand
TTGTTAACTCAACTGTCATCTCATAGTAATCTATAAGAAATATAACTTCTTGTCAAAGCCTACTGAATTATGATATGCTCACAGTAAGTAAATCCGTAACCTTTAAATTAGTCCCGTGAGACTAAGAAGGGAATGGCGAACCATGAGTTAACCATGGACACCTCTTTCTTGCTCGCGGGCAGGGAAGAGGTTTTTGGTTTTACTAGTCAGAAAGTATAAACTCACGATTATATACTTTCTGGAAGGTCCCTTCTCACCATCACGGCGCCTTGCCATCCTTGGCGGCGCTCTAACCTCGAACGTCCTGTTCGAATCTTGGCTACAGGGACACTCGGTCATCCATGGACAGCGCATAAGTGCAATTAGGCTATCACCGGGGCCTGAAGGCTTGGCGCTAACCAAGTTTTCTTTAAGAAAGAGGAGGAATACCATGTCTAGCGAAGTTCAGATTCACGAAAAACTCCCCCTTGCCCAAGCGATCCCTCTCGGCTTACAACACGTCTTTGCCATGTTTGGTGCAACAGTTCTTGTCCCTTTTTTGACTGGACTCAGCCCATCAGTGGCTCTACTTTCTTCGGGGATCGGCACCATAATATTCCTTTTACTAACAAAAAGTCGAATCCCCGCTTATCTCGGCTCATCATTTGCCTACATTGCAGCCTTAACCACCTTTGTTCAGACAAATCATAATCCGTCTGCGGCCATGGGTGGCGTTTTAGCCGTCGGTATAGTGTATGTCATCATCTATCTTCTTATGGCTGCCTTTGGAACACGTTGGATTCATACAATAGTTCCTCCTATCGTTGCCGGGCCCGTAGTCGCCATTATCGGGTTAAGCCTGACCCCAACGGCTATAAGCATGGCCTCTGGAAACTGGGCAATTGCCGCTTTCACATTAGCCGTCGCGGCATTACTCTCGGTGTATGCCAAAGGCTTCTTAAAGATCATCCCGATCCTCCTAGCCATCATCGCTGGATATATCGTCGCCGCTTTCATGGGCCTTGTGGATTTCAAACCTATCTATTCATCCTTTAGTGACCTTTTCATCTTCCCAGTCAAACTAGGAAGTGACTTCCAACTGCCCAGCTTCGATAAGCTAGCACTCTTGGCCATGGCCCCTCTCGCCCTCGTGACGATTATCGAAGATTTAGGCCACATGATTGTCCTGGGAAATATTACTCATTCTGATCCAATTGAAAACCCTGGATTTCATCGTGTCCTCTTAGGAAACGGCCTGGCCACCGTCGTGGCTAGCTTCCTCGGAGGTCCTCCTGTAACAACCTATGGCGAAAACATTGGCGTACTCGCAGTTACAAAAGTGTACAGCACCTTCAATATCTGGATAGCAGCGATCATAGCAATTATTTTCAGTATGTTTAATCCATTAAAAGCTGCAATTATGTCCATACCCACTCCAGTTATGGGCGGGGTTACAATCCTTCTTTTCGGGATGATCGGTACGACAGGCTTACGTACTCTTATCGAAGCTAAAGTGAATTTGTCGGATACCAAAAACCTCATCATTGCCTCCGTCATCTTTGCCCTAGGTATCGGGTTACCTGAACACGGAGTAGCCTGGGCAACCATCGTCGGAATTACCTTAAACCTTGTACTAAAAAGGCAACCTGAGCCCGTCATAGCCTCAAGTCCAGTAAATCAGGGCAAAGCAAAGGGCAAGTAACGAAAGTAAAGATAATGAAGAAAGCTTGGCTGGCGCCAGAAGACACTGTCTTCGCACGTGTTATCCTTCTTGTTAGCCGCAGGCGCAGGTGGTCCCTTCTCGCCATCCTTGGCTACAGGGACACTCGGCCATCCTTGGCCAGCGGCCGCCTTAGTTGCACTTATACCACCAGAATTTGACTACTCAAAAACTTATACTTTCTGTATAGGTACAAAATAAAGCAAGAGGCTCTTGTTGATATCAACAAGAGCCTCTTGCTTTATTTGTCAAGCCGTGATACTAAGAAACTGATGACTCTACCTTACAGGTAAATTGATCTTCTGCACCGCTTTCGTCATTATATCCTGATCATGCACTCGGAGGACAACTTGGGCCTGATCATGCTCTTTTTCAACAAAAGCGTACATGTACTCAACTACCACGTCCTGTTTGACGAGTTGGTTGAGCATCTCGGCCAGTCCACCAGCACGATCAGGTACCGCGAGTACCCAGATTGGCGTTAAGGAAACAACGACGTTTCGCTCACGTAATTTTTCCGTTGTCGCTTCGGGTTCATCCACGATAATTCGTAACACACCATAATCTTTGGTATCAGCCAATGACAGAGCCCGCAAATTTACCTCCAGTTCCGCGAGCAGAGTTATTACCTCTGCCAACCGTCCTTTAGCATTCTCCAGAAAAATGGATAATTGCAACATACTGAAACCCTCCCTGTTAACGTTTATCAATGACCCGAACTGCTTTCCCCTCACTCCGTGGTATACTTTTTGGTTCAACCAGTCGGATGCGGACCGAGATACCCAGAATCTCTTCGATTCTCCGTTTTAGACGGTCCTGACGTCCTTCTAATTCCCGTACTTCGTCAAAGAAGCTAGTTTCATTGACTTCCACCTGTATTTCTAGTTGGTCCAAGTTCCCAACGCGGTCAACGACAAGCAGATAATGCGGTTCAAACCCTTCCAACGAAAGAATTGCCTCTTCAACTTGACTGGGAAAGACATTGACTCCTCGAATGATTAACATATCGTCCACTCGTGCCGTGACGCGTTCCATTGTCCAGCCGACATGTCCACAGGAACACTCACCATAATGTAAGGTAGTTAAGTCCTTGGTCCGATAGCGCAACACCGGAAAGGCTTCTTTTTCCAAACTGGTAAGAACTAACTCCCCTTGCTCTCCAACAGGCAGTGGATTTCCTTCAGAATCTAAAATTTCCGGAAAGAAATGTTCGTCGATATGTAATCCCCGATGAGCCTGACATTCCAAAGCAACGCCCGGTCCCATGGTTTCGCTGAGCCCATAAATATCAAACGCTTTTATGCCCAATCGCGCTTCAATTTGTTCTCTCATTCCTTCTGTCCAAGGTTCTGCACCGAAGACCCCAATTTTTAACTTTAATTCGTCTCGGGCAATCCCCGATTCTTCGAGACTTTCTGCCAAATACAACGCATAAGATGGGGTACACGCCAACACAGTTGTCCCAAAATCCCGCATGAGCATGAGTTGTCGGGCTGTATTCCCACCAGATATAGGAACGACTACAGCGCCCAATTCTTCACAACCATAATGTAGTCCCATCCCTCCGGTGAACAAACCATATCCGTAGGCAATTTGGACGACATCTTCCTTGGTTACACCGGCTCTTTCTAGTTCACTGGCCACGATCTTTGCCCAAAGCGTTATGTCGTTGCTAGTATACCCTACAACCGTCGGCTTACCCGTTGTTCCTGATGATGCGTGAAGACGGACAATGTTTTCCATAGGTTCCGCAAAAAGCC
This sequence comes from Desulfosporosinus sp., assembly GCA_035560775.1. Lineage (GTDB taxonomy): Bacteria > Bacillota > Desulfitobacteriia > Desulfitobacteriales > Desulfitobacteriaceae > Desulfosporosinus. The sequence continues at coordinate 4,961 of DATMYU010000634.1, read as the reverse complement.
CAAACGGATAATTTTTACGCAAATCCTCTTTAGTCGTTAACGGAAGCCGCTGGAAATCCTGAAGAGAGTGAACATCCTTAGCTTGGGTTATTCCTACCGCTCCAAAGCGTTCTTGATAGTATGAAATAGTCAATACGCGCTCTACCGTTTGGCGAAGACCCTCTAGGCATTGTTTTTCCATTATCGCATCCCCTACTTTTACAAAAAATTTGTCATCAGATCAATTATTAATAAACTATAACACGTTGCATCTAAAGCGCAATTATATAATCTAATATACTACAGTTTAGGTCATCATACCACTAGTTTTTCTACTTAGGTGGGATACTTATAACAACGAAGGCAGGTAAATTATTGCTAATTCACCTGCCTCGTAGATTGCACGTTTCTTGTCTACAGTTCTCGAAAGATCCTGTTATCGATTGCCTCTCTTTGTCCGATTGCCTAATCACCGCTGGATAGGTTCAACTAAACTTCAGATAAAGTTTTAACTCCACTTAAAGTTCAGTTTCCTATTATTTACTTTACTACAGTCCTGCAAGCTTTCGCAACTCTTCCACCTTGTCTGTTCTTTCCCAAGGGAGGTCCAGATCAGTTCTGCCAAAATGCCCATAAGCTGCCGTTTGGCGATAAATTGGGCGACGAAGATCCAAGGCCTTAATAATACCTGCTGGGCGAAGATCAAACGTTTCCCGTACAAACTCGATGATCTTTTCATCGGCAATTTTTCCAGTTCCAAACGTCTCAATAGCGACAGAAACTGGGCGAGCAACACCGATGGCATAAGCAATTTGAAGTTCGCAACGGTCTGCCAATCCCGCAGCAACGAGATTTTTTGCCACATAACGAGCCGCATAAGCTGCTGAACGATCGACTTTTGTGGGGTCCTTGCCCGAGAATGCACCACCGCCATGGCGAGCCATCCCGCCATAGGTATCCACGATGATTTTACGTCCCGTCAGACCACAATCACCTTGAGGTCCGCCAATGACAAAGCGTCCCGTAGGGTTAATAAAATACTTAGTATCTTCATCTAACAGCTCTTTGGGAATCGTCGAGAACACAACATATTGCAGCAAATCACGGCGGATTTGGTCTTGAGTGACGTCAGGATGATGCTGAGTGGAGATTACAACCGTATCTACCCGAATTGGTTTGTTACCCTCGTATTCTACAGTCACCTGTGTTTTCCCATCCGGGCGTAGGTAGCTTAAAAAGTCAGATTTCCGCATTTCACTAAGTTTACGTGCCAAGCGATGTGCTAAATCAATGGGAACCGGCATGAAGCTTTCGCTTTCATTCGTCGCATAGCCAAATACCATACCCTGATCTCCAGCTCCGATGGCCTCAATATCGCTATCCGTCATTTCGCCGCTTTTTGCTTCCAAGGCCCTATTCACACCCAACGCGATATCCGCGGATTGTTCCCCGATAGAGGTTAAGACTGCGCAAGTATCGGCATCAAAACCATATTTAGCCCGTGTATAACCTACTCCCCGAATTGTTTCCCTCACGACATGAGGAATATCCACATAACAGGAGGTCGTGATCTCACCGCTGACTAGCACCAATCCTGTGGTTACGGTCGTTTCGCAAGCTACTCGAGCATTAGGATCTAACGCATAAATCGCATCCAAAATGGCATCTGAAATTTGGTCACAGATCTTATCTGGGTGTCCTTCAGTTACAGACTCTGATGTAAATAATTTTTTAACCATTAATTCCACTCCTTTTACATACTAGGAGGCTGGCAATCTCACTTACGAGATTTCGGGCAACCTCCAGTTTGCTCATCTGAGGAAAATCTATTTTTCTTCCATCAGGGAAGAGAAAACTGACAATGTTGGTGGGGCTGCCAAAGCCTGCTCCCGGTTTAGTGACATCATTAGCTACCAGGAGATCGACATTTTTCCTGAGCATCTTTCCCTGGGCATTAGCCAAGAGATTCTCAGTCTCAGCTGCGAACCCAATTAATATCTGTGAGGTTTTCTTACGACCAAGCTCAGCCAATATATCCGGATTCGGGACCAACTCAATCGTACGGCTTGAGCCATCCTTTTTGATCTTTTGATCTGCCTGAACAGCCGGACGATAATCCGCAACCGCCGCTGCCTTTACGACAACATCCAACTCGGAGAAATGCGACAGGACTGCATCATACATTTCAAGCGCCGTTCGCACAGAAATACAGGTCACTCCAGGTGGTGGTAACAACTCCGTCGGCGCACTGACAAGTATGGTCTCCGCACCGGCTTCTTGTAATGCCTGGGCGATGGCGTACCCCATCCGACCCGAACTCCGGTTGCCAAGATAACGAACCGGATCAAGTGGTTCTTGGGTTCCTCCAGCCGTCACGAGGGCTTTCTTGCCCTTTAGCAATTTCACCCCAGAGAAAAACTGAGCTAACGATTCCACGATCTCCACCGCTTCACTCATCCGGCCAACCCCTTCCGTGCCACACGCTTGAAAGCCAGTGGCAGGGCCAATGATCTGAATCCCGCGATCTCGGAGACGAACTAGATTATCTTGAGTCGCTGGATGGTGATACATAGCCTGGTTCATAGCCGGTGCTACAAAAATCGGTGCACGTGTCGCTAATAGAACCGTCGAAAGAAAATCATCCGCTAGCCCGATCGCCATCTTCGCCAATATATTGGCCGTAGCCGGAGCGACAATAACTGCATCAACGTGTTCTGCCAAAGCGATATGTTCAATATTCCACAGTTTCGGTTCATCAAACAGCTCCACATACACTGGATTAGCCGAAAGACTCCGCAGTGTAAGTGGGGCAATAAACTCTGTAGCAGACTTTGTCATTGCGACATGGACTTCAGCATGCAGCTTACACAGACGGCTCACGACTTCCGCAATTTTGTAAGCTGCGATACCGCCGGTAATCCCGACGAGAATTTTTCTGCCTGAAAACATTACTCAATCTCTTCCGGGGTACATTCATAGGTGAATTTGGACTGAGCAATTTCCTCGAGTGAAATACTTACCGGCTTCGCACCCTTGGCTAAATCCTCATGGTTCGCTTCTTCCATTATTTCACGCGCCCTTTTGGCTACAACAACGACCAACGTGTACTTGCTATCCACCTTACGCATTAAAAGATCAAGCGAAGGTTGTTTCATCTAGACTCCCCCTTAAAAACAAACGGTTTTCGTTTAACTCGGCATTTTTCTGCTACGAGGATACTCTTTAGCTTCTCAACAGCCACAGGAACTTCATCGTTAATGACTACATAATCATACTCACTCACATATTCCAGTTCCTGAATTGCAGTAGCTAACCGCTTTTGAATAACTTCCTCAGTCTCAGTTCCCCGTTTGTGAATACGTTCAGAGAGAACATTCAGGGAAGGTGGAACGATGAAGGTAAAAATACCTTGTGGAAACCGCTTTTTGATTTGTAGCGCCCCTTGAATTTCAATCTCTAAAATAACATCCAATCCCGCCTGTATCGCTTGCTCGACAGCAAATATTGGCGTTCCGTAATAATTATCACAGAACTCGGCCATTTCCAACAATTCATCTCGAGCAATCATGGATTCAAATTCTTTCCGAGTACGAAAATAATAATGAACCCCTTCCACCTCACCTGGGCGGGGCGACCGCGTCGTCATTGAGACAGAATATCTTAGATTGGGCATTTGGCAAAGCAATTCTTGACAAAGCGTACCTTTACCAGCACCCGAAGGACCTGAAAGTACAATCAGTAATCCATGACTTTTTTCCACTCTCCACCCCTACTCCGCCGGGTCTTCTGCGTGAACAGTAGACTCTTTTGTCGAAAGACGATTAGCCACCGTTTCAGGCTGAACTGCAGATAGAATGACATGTGAGCTGTCGCAGATAATCACAGCACGAGTACGCCGTCCATAAGTGGCATCAATGAGCATCCCCGTATCCCTTGCTTCTTGTATAATACGTTTAATCGGGGCGGATTCTGGACTTACGATCGAGATAATTCGGTTAGCAGATACGATATTGCCAAACCCAATGTTAATCAGCTTTATGTCCAAACTGAATCCTCCATTACTCTAAATTTTGAATTTGCTCCCGCACCTTTTCCAATTCACTTTTTACGCTAACCACTTGTTGCCCAATCCTTAAATCATTGGCTTTAGACCCAATGGTATTGATCTCTCGGTTCATTTCCTGAACTAAAAAATCAAGTTTGCGCCCCACCGGTTCGGAACTACGCAATGCTTCCCGGCTTTGAGTTAGATGGCTGTCAAAGCGAACCAACTCTTCCGTAATCGAGGCGCGGTCCGCAAAATAAACTACTTCGTTTGCCAGTCGAGTCGCATCCACTTCAACCTCGCCTAGAAACGTTTGAAGGCGTTCCTGCAGACGTTCTTGATAGTCTGTCACGACACATGGTGCTCGCTCGGCAATCCTTTGCAAACAACGTGTAATGAGATCGAGTCTTTGTAGAAGATCGATCGTTAACTTTTCTCCTTCATTACGGCGCATTTGCTCGAAACCATCGGCGGCCTTCAAGATTGACTCAGTACACGTTCTCCATAAAGTATCAAGATCGATTTCTGGCTCCACAACCGAGAGAACTTCAGGTAAAGTAACCAAACGGTAAATATCCGTCTCATACGCTGTATGTAGAGCTAAGGCGAGATCCTTCAATGTCTTATCATACGACAGCGCTAAATCTTTGTCAACCTTCACCAATCTCTTTCTTCCTTCAGTTTCCACCACATTAACATATACTTCTATGCGCCCGCGCTGGAACTTTTCTTGTAACATTTTGCGTATTCGTTCCTCAAAACCGATGAAGTTACGCGGCGATCGTACAACGATTTCTAAGAAACGATGATTAACTGATTTTAGTTCGATAGAGAACTGATAACCGTTCCCTCTTGCCTCTCCTCGCCCGAATCCTGTCATGCTATTCGCCAATTTTCCACCCAGTTTAGCCACCGATCAGCTGGGCTTATTCACCTC
>DATMYU010000633.1:0-7566 GCA_035560775.1 Desulfosporosinus sp. | reverse complement strand
TAATAGTTTAATTCGACGCATATTTCTGATTTCCTGCTTACTATATAATTTTAGTATCGGATGTGTCACTTCACCTCTTTAGGGTAAGGTGCCTCCGAGCCACAGATAAAGTGTCAAAACTGATCCCACTCCAGATGCGATGGAAAGTGCGACTCCAAATGCTTCCACTCCGCGAATTGATGACGAAACAAGATCTTCAAATAAGGCATCCCTGACTGACGTCGTAATCGCCAAACCTGGTGCCAGTACCATAATCGATCCAATGATTGCCAAATCAACTTCAGCCGCTGGCCAAAACCATTTTACTATAAGATTCGCAACCGCTGTCATAACTCCCGCGATCGCCAGCGAGATGAAATATAGAACTTCTTTTTTCTGCATGAATTCCATCACTAACATGACCAATAGGCCAGTCATACCCGCCACAAAGACGGAACCAACATGGGCACCTAATAAATAACCAAAACTAGCACTCCCGATTGCCCCTGCTAAAAGACGAATCCCTGTTGGATATCGCCTGGGCAATCCATCTACCTTTAGAAGTTCATTATACGCAGTTTCTACCGTTAAGATCCCTGCAGATAGTTGTCGTGAAATCCGGTTCACTTCAAGTACTTTGGCAAGGTTAAATCCACGGTTATGAATTCGAGCAACACGAGTATGAGTCTGCGACCCTTCGTTAACAGTACAAAATATCCCCTGTGGTATGGCAAAGACATCCGTCGTATGCGCCCCTCCCGCTAGGGCCATACGTACCATCGTCTCTTCGACACGAGAAGTTTCTCCACCATTCTCTAAAATTAATTGTCCTGCCAAGAGGATAAGGTCGGCAACATCCGCCATAAAATATCACTCATTCCAATAGTTCTTTCGTATAGCCAATATAATTCCATCATCATCTAAAGCTCCCCCGCTCAAGCGGCGAGCTTCCTGTCCAATAAGGTCAGCGATATCCTGAGATTTATCGATCGTTGTTTTCTCCAGAAAATCCTGAATCCAGTCCGTCCCTTCTTTTAAAACATCTTGTACCCCATCCGTCAATAAAATCAATGTTTCACCACTCTGCATATCCAGCTCAATAACTGGCGTATCAATCTGGTTTAAGATGCCGGCAGGCAGGCTAGATGAAGCGAACGATTGGACCCCGTTTGGACCGATCAGATAGGAGGCAGATGCTCCTACTTTAATGAGCTTTATGTTGGCTGATTCTAAGTCTAGAATTGCCATATCAATGGTTACAAAACTTTCTTCTGGTGAACGCAATACCAGGATAGAATTTAGAGCTTGAATCGCACCTTCAGGGTCAAACCCTGTCGTCAGGAGTTGCTCAAGAAGGGTCAAAGCAGTTGCGCTCATCTTCGAGGCATTTTCTCCAACTCCCATCCCATCACTTAAAATAAAGGCATGCTGAGTCGAGGAGAAGGCAATTGAGGCATAATTATCCCCACTCATTCCGTTTCCTGTTTTCGTAAACGTGGTTACCCCCACATCGAGAAAATGTCGACGACGACGAGCCAGATTTGATGGTTTTACTACTTCCCAATTATGCTGTGTGTGAAGCTCTTTGGCAAGATTGCCAATAACCTGTGAGACATTGAGAAACTGACGAGACAAAGACTCCTGATTAAGGACCAGACGGCGACGCCAAGTCTCTTGGCTCTTCTCTTGTTCAATTATGAATTGCACACCTAACAACATTTCCTTGAGTTGTCCGCAATGACGTTTCCACTCGACTGGTAGAGTCTGTAACTTGAGATCGGCTTGGTTCTCTGCATAAGCAAAAAGCTCAAATAAAATATGGTAGGTTTTGTAAAATTCACGATTCCAACAGACATCCACTGTGGGGCATGTATGACACACACGTTCCACCAGAACATTCATGAGTTCCGGAACTTCCGGTCGCATCTCAAAAGATTCTGCTTCAGCTGCTTGATAACTCAAGGCGATTTGATCAAAGATTTCAGCCAGTGCCTTCACTTTGGAAACAGTGGTCTCGACCTCCGGTATCAACTTCGGTTTGAGGAAATCCTTGCGTGGGGTTGCTCCTGGCCAGAGAAAAAAGAGGAATAACCCCACTGTAGATGAAATAAGTTGAGTATATATTGCGTCTTGTCGCAAAAAAACTGTCAGCATCAACATGACTGCGATAAAAGCTGTCCCTATTCCTATTTTACCAAACCTGCGAAACGCACCCGTACAGAAACCAGCTAGACCGTAAATTCCGGCATCCATCAGATTTTGGGTATTTACGGTCAATTGCGGAAGAAAACCAAGCATTGCGCCAACACCTGCTGAAGTACCTGCTCCGTACCGCTCCGATACAAATAATGTAAAGAAACTTAGTAAGACCACGGAGAAATTGATTCCCATAACCTGTACACCCTGAAGACCACTAATCACACCGATGAGTATAAAGAGCCAGGCTATTCCCTGTTCACGCTGGAATTCCCCCCGCCAAACCGCCTCCTGGTGAGACAATGCAAACCAGAATATGATTGCAAACCCTCCAGCTAGTACACTATACAGGCCAACCGTGAAAAATGCATAAAGTTCCTGCTTTGCGAAGCTTAAGGCTAGCGAAGAAATGAGGGCTACAATTAAACCTGTCGAGAAAGCTAAAGAAATCCTCTCATGCTTCTTTTTGCGCATAGATGGCAAGATCACCGCCAAAGCGGCTAGCATCACTATTACTTGCCCCGCAAAGGATACGTCTTTCAATGAAACTACACCAATCAGAATACCCAGTAAGCCATATAGGAAACCGCTGTCTCCTCTCAGAAGCAATGCTGCTCCGAAAGCGACTCCAAAGGGATGAAGGCCCAAAATGCTTCCCCGCGCTAATAGCCCCCCTAGTACCAATGGTAGAACCGTACTTTCAATTGAAATCTTGCCCCTAAGGTCTTGATCTAATTTTAACGTTGCCCATTCTGCCATAATGTCACCTCTTACCTATTAATGGTAACATTATAGCCCACACGGATAGAAAAGCTTGTCTAGTCAAGTCAATGAAGCACAACAACTTTCGATGTTGTTCCTAATAAATCTCTTTATAATTCTACATTAACCCTATTGCTCTCTAAAATACAGCGGCATTTTCAATCTATTTTTCTGCCTTGAATAAAGAAAACTTGGCTGGCGCCCACGAAGACACTGTCTTCGCACGTATTAGTCATTCTGTCAGCCGCAGGCGCCGGCGGCTGACTTAGTTGCACTAATGCGCTGGCCATGGATGGCCGAGTGTCCCTGTAGCCATGGAAGGCGAGAAGGGACCTTCCAGAAAGTATATAGCTTAAAAGTTATACTTTCTGACTAGTACAAAAAAACCGCCTTCCGGCGGTTAATTTTAGTATCGGCTTGAACCTCTGCCCCCACGTTTTGAATCCGTTGCTCGACGAAATTCCGTCTGACGCTCATCACTGTCTTTAATAAACTTAGACAATTTATCCTCAAAGGACACGGTTGGCGGAAGACGGCGTTCCCGATTCACATTTCGAATAGTGGGATTTGCTTGCTTGATTGAGAGTCCAATCTTTCCCTTTTCATCAACGTGAATGACTTTCACTTTGACATGATCCTGTTCCTTTAAATAATCTCGAACGTCTTTGACATAGGCATCGGCGACTTCCGAGATATGTACAAGCCCGGTAACTTTATCCGGTAATTCAATGAATGCTCCGAAGTTCGTGATCCCTGTCACGACTCCTTCAACAATACTGCCAACGTCAATGGCCATACGAAGTAAACTCCTCCTTGTGATGATCTAACTATGATCTAGCTATAATCTAATCTACTCTATATTATATCCAGCTCATTTCATGCCTGTCAAGGTTAAGACGAAAAGTACGGGGTACTATTTTTTGGGAGAAATGAGAATTTCGCCATGTTTTACTAATCCCAGCTTCTCACGAGCTAATTGTTCAATGTAACTCGGAGTGTTTAACATGGTAATTTCATTCTTAAGCTGCTCTTGGTGTTGAAGCGATGCTGCCTTTTCTTGATTCAAACTGGCGAGTTGCCCTTCAACCTGAATGCGAAGTTTCCATATTTGCCATCCTGAGCTTCCGACCACTGCAAACGCAAAACATAGAACCAAAATAGAACTTAGGCGAATTTGAACCCATTTCCGATTCTGATGATTAGTCTTAATCTTCTGACGAGTCCTCTTCATCCCATTCCTCTCCTCCTATACCAAGCTCGTCTCCCGGGATAATACAAACAATCTCATACCCTTTGCTTCTTGCACGAGTTAATAAAGTTGCCACAGAACTTTGGCTGAGATGGAGTTGTTTGGCAATGTTCTCCAGGGATTTTCCACTTTCCTTCAGAATCACTGCCTGTCGTTCCCGAAAACTTAATTTTTCCAAACCCCTAATTTCAATTTGCACCCTGGCACACCCTTGCTGAAATTATACACAAACTGTGGATAATCTGTGGACAAATTATGGACAAACCATTTACAGACGTATTACAAATCATTGGAATAACTCTATTATAGCCACTCATTATTAAGTAATCAATCCCCAAGTGATCTTTACTCATTTTTCCAAGGTGGAAAGATTCGACCCCACCACGCCTTGCACTGGCTTTTTTTATGCATTAACGGTTCAAGAAGAATATACTCACTAACCCGATAAAGTAGCAAACTGAACCAATGTAACACTGCATAGGGCGGTCGCATGATTAGAACGAGTCCTCGAATTGGAATCATAAGCCCTCTGTGGATAAGTTTAGCAAGATACGAGATAAACCTGTACAGCCCAAAAAAGAAACGCACTACAAAACGGCTTACCAGTCTTAGATAAATAACCAGCCCCAACAAACTGCCCCAAATAATATAAAAACGAAAGGCCAGCGCATTTGCCCTCTCAAAAAAACGAAAAAGAATAATCAACGCAACTAATGAAAAGAGTACATCTCCTACAAAGGTCAAAACTCCTCTCCAACCTTGCCAACGTCGAAAGGAACGATAAAAGTCAAAAACTAATCCAACGGTTGCCCCAGCTAGGATTACCCAAAAAAGTGTGACGAACTCTGAAATTGTTCTTCCTCCTTTCCTGGCTATAAGGGCTTTTTATACTTGTCAGGAAGTATTTTGTGGTATAAGTGCAACTAAGGCAGCCGCTGGCCATGGATGGCCGAGTGTCCCTGTAGCCCGAAGACACTGTCTTCGCACGTATTAGCACATCTTGCAGGATGGCGAGAAGGGACCGCCTTCGCGGGCTAGGCGCCAGCCAAGTTTTCTTTATATCGGTCAGGATGTTTGCGTGGCTTAAGTGCAACTAAGGCGGCCGCTGGCCATGGATGGCCGAGTGTCCCTGTAGCCAAAAGGGACCGCCTTCGCGAGCTCGGCGCTGGCCAAGTTTTCTTTATACCAAAACAGGATGTTTGCGTGGTATAAGTGCAACTAAGGCAGCCGCCTCGCGAGCTTCGGCGCCAGCCAAGTTTTCTTTATACCGAAACAGGATGCTTGCGTGGTATAAGTGCAACTAAGGCAGCCACCTCGCGAGCTTCGGTGCCAGCCAAGTTTTCTTTATCGGAAAATCCGATTCAAGAAACCTTGACGAGAACCATTGCTCGTATTTCGATGATAGATTAAAGCACCGATATGCCCTTGAAGATCAACTAACCCCTCCTCAAGGTTAAGCAATTTGATACCCAACTGTTCACCTTTAATACTCAATATCCCAAGCTCAGTTTCAAGAACGATCTCCTTTGGGTCAAAGGACTGAACCTTGTGCACCCCTGTCAACGCAATTTGCTCTCGATTTTCCATGACAAGGCGATGTCCTTTGCCAACTTTGTCCACCATGCCCTATCCCCCTAACTCTCTTTCTTCTTAAACCCTATTCACCTTGTTCATCCTTTAGAATTATGTAAAGAAAACTTGGCTGGCGCCCGAAGACACTGTCTTCGCACGTATTAGTCATTCTGTCAGCCGCAGGCGCCGGCGGCCGCCTAGTTGCGCTTATACCACCCGAATTATGCCGCCCAAAACTTATACTTTCTGTATAGGTATAAATAAAGGGTTGCTAGAAATGGAGATGTATGGAGGTAAGTTATGAAAAAATCAGGTGAAATCCAAAAGAGAGCGAAAGGGCTCACCAGTGCCAAGTATGATTCTAGAAGTGCAGAATTCAAACAGGAACAGAAAAAAGCTAAAGAGAGCACTGGCAATGAGGCCTGATTAAGGCGAAAATAGTTAAGTCTCAAGCCGTTAGATGGCTTTGAGGCTTAACTATTGATCAATGGAATGTGTAAAAGATACTATGTATGGATAGTTAAAATATTGGAGGAATTAATATATGACCAAGGTTACTGAGAGATTTTTAAGGTATGTCAAAATCGATACCCAGTCAAGTGAAGACGATTCCGAAGCAACGACTCTGGGTCAGATAGAGTTAGCTAAAATATTGGTTCAAGAATTAAAGGACTTGGATTTGAAGGATGTTTCTTTAGATGATAATGGATATGTAATGGCGCATCTTCCTGCAAATACAGATAAGCATATTCCAGCCCTTGGTTTTATCGCGCATATGGATACAAGTCCTGATATAAGTGGTAAACTTGTAAATCCTCAGATAACTGAAAATTATGATGGCGGCAACATTACTCTTAATCAAGATAAGAAAATCATATTATCACCATATGATTTTCCTGAACTTAAGAATTATATTGGAAAAACGCTGATTACAACTGATGGGACAACACTGCTGGGGGCAGATGATAAAGCAGGAATTGCAGAAATTTTAACAGCGCTGGAGTATCTGAAAAACCACCCTGAGATTGTGCATGGAAAAGTATGTATAGCCTTTACGCCGAATGAGGAAGTGGGAAGAGGGACAGATCACTTTAATATTGAAAGGTATGGAGCTGACTTTGCATATACGGTCGATGGTGGCCCAATTGGAGAATTGGAATATGAGAATTTTAATGCCGCTGGGGCAAAAGTAAGAATCCAGGGGAGAAATATTCATCCTGGGTCTGCTAAAGGGAAAATGATCAATGCCTGCCTACTTGCTCAAGAATATATCGCTCAATTACCAAAGACTGAAACACCCGCAGAAACACAAGGGTATGAAGGGTTTTATCACCTTACCAATATTCAAGGGGACGTCGAAACAGCGGAACTTCGTTATATCATAAGGGATTTTGACTCAGCTGCTTTTGAAAAAAGAAAAGAAACCATGCGCAATATGGTCGACAAACTCAATAAAAAATATGGACAAGGAACATTCACTATAGAAACTAAGGATCAATATTTCAACATGAAGGAGAAGCTTGAGCCAGTTAAACATATCGTTGACACTGCCTCAAAAGCGATGGAAGCGGTGGGAGTCGTTCCAGATATTCGGCCCATCCGCGGTGGAACTGATGGGGCGAGGCTTTCTTATATGGGCTTACCTACCCCAAATATCTTTACTGGCGGACACAATTTCCACGGTAAATATGAGTTTATCCCTACCTTCGCCATGGAAAAAGCAGTGGAAGTAATTGTAAAAATTATTGAAATTTACGCGAAGGGATGATTGAAACTTAATCTACTAGTTTTAAAGAAAACTTGGCTGG
>DATMYU010000632.1:0-8824 GCA_035560775.1 Desulfosporosinus sp. | reverse complement strand
CACTAATGTACTTAAAAATCTTTGAGCATTTGTATGCGAATAATTGTTTTACCAAAGTTTCAATCACAAGGACTCGGCTAGTTATATCGCCATGCAACAAATGCCATCCCACGCAGATTAGGCGTAGGATGGCATTTGCTGGTTATTCGGGCGGAGTCTTCAATTCTTAAAATGATCAACCTGAAAACAAAGTCCGGCTTTGTAAGCTTAGCTGACAAAGCCAGGAGCGAAGAAATTGCTCAGAGAGGGGCTAAGTGATTTTGGTTTAATAAAAAGGAGCAACGATAGATATGGTTAGAATAATCCCTGTTACTCTGACTTCTCTCCAAGCAACTGCATTAATGTTTCTTGTTCTTCCCGCAACTTGGCGAGCTCATCAGCGAAATTAAGGGCGGTCAAAACAGCAATTTGGTGAATACCCAAGCGAGGTAACCGTTGAGCGATCAAACGCATCTTCTTATCGACTTCATGCGCCAACCCTTGGATATACGGTGCTGTCCCCTCTCCGCGGACCACATGCTTTTCTCCAAAAATCTCAACGGTGATTTTGACTGATTCATATGTCACAATTTTCCCTCGCTCTCTTAATACGTTCTGCTTTAACCAAGTGCCAGAAGAAGTCTCCCGCTTCTATAAATGGGAGCCGAGCGAAGCGAGTTCGCCTTTCTCTTTATTTTCGCCATTCCGCGCCGAACTCCTGCTGAATTCCATCTAAAATGCGCGAATTCAGCAGATTTACTTCCTCATCAGTCAGTGTTCGTTCCAAGGACTGATAACGTAACGAGAATGCCAAACTTTTGTGATCGTCAGGTATAGGTTTTCCCTTATAAACATCAAATATTTCTACCTGTTGCAACAATTCCCCGCCAAGCTTTCTCATCTTAGACATCACCGCGTCAGCTGGGGTCTCACTGGCTACAACTACGGCGAGATCCCTGTGTATCGCAGGAAAACGCGGAATAGAGTGAGCACGCACGGTTTGTCGCATCCGAGTAAACAAGGGAGCATACTCTAATTCGAATAATACCACCCGTTCAATCCCCCACTCCTTTTCCAGCGAGGGATGCATTTCGCCAAGGAATCCGATGCACTGATTCTGGAGATAAACGTCAGCGGAACGCCCCGGGTGTAGTAAGGATTGATTCTTAGCTATACGATAGTCTAATTTAAGTCCGAATTCGAGAGCCAACTCTTCTAAAATTCCCTTGAGATAATAGAAGTCACAGTTAATGGGTTGGCTTAGCCAATGCTTTGTACTCTTACCCACAGCGACCCCAGCTACTCGCAATTCCTCGCGAGGAAGCTTTTGTAAAGGTTGCTCCTCTCCCCAATAAGTATTCCCGATTTCAAAAATGCTCACATTCGTGTTTCGACGTGCAACGTTCCGGGCGGCAACATCAAGAAGTCCTGGCACAAGAGAGGTTCGCATAACACCGAGTTCTTCCCTTAACGGATTGAGCAAGGGGATTGAATGCTCTGCGCTACCCCACTGGACATCTGCTTCCGCGCGGGTAAACGTATAGGTGATTACCTCATCCAGTCCGGATTGTGCCAAAGCCTTACGCAGCCCACGACGAAACTCCTGTTCAGGAGTTCTCATGCCTTGCGTCAGATCGCCTTGGGGCAGAGTTGTCGGTATTCGGTCATAACCGATCAGACGGGCAACTTCCTCCATAAGGTCTTCTTCGATTTCAATGTCTGAGCGGTAGCTTGGAATCTCAACGTTGAATAATCCTTCTTGTTCTTTATATTCAAAGTTCAAGTCCTCTAGCACTTGGCGAATCTCCGCTGTTTTGAGGTCGGCTCCAAGGACCGTCGACGTATGTTCAACCGATAGACTAACCTGACGCTGAGGAGGGAGGTGCTTCACGACATCCACGAGGGCAACAGGTCGACCCGCTCCTAAATCTAGGAGCAAATCACAAACCCGGCCCAATGTGGAAACGATTCCGTACGCATCTATCCCCTTTTCGAAGCGATTAGAAGCCTCCGACCTCAGCCCTAAACGACGGCTTGTCCGACGGACACTGACCTCAGAAAAATGAGCCGATTCAATCATTAACCGCCTAGTATCCTTCGTGATTTCGCTGTCCAGACCACCCATGACGCCGGCTACTGCCAAAGGTTGACGATCATCGGCGATGAGCAATGTATCTGTTTGAAGTGTCCGTTCAACTCCATCTAAGGTGACAATCTTTTCGCCCAAATACGCGGCTCGGACGTGAACATCCCCACTTATCTTATCCCGGTCAAAAGCATGTAAGGGTTGTCCCATTTCGAACATACAATAGTTTGTAATATCGACAATATTACTGATTGGGCGAACTCCTGCGGCTTTAAGACGCCGTTGCATCCACTCTGGAGAAGGAGCAATATGAACATCCTCAACCACTAAACCTGCATACCGCCAGCTTAACTCTTCATCTTCGATAATAATCCGTAGATCCGAAGCGGTTGGAAGGGAGAGCACTTGATTTTGTTCCGCCCATTTTGGCAAACGAGGCTTTTTCCTGGTCAGAGACGCAACTTCACGAGCGACATTCACCATCGCCAGACAATCCGGCCGATTCGGGTAAAGTTCCAAATCTAAGACACTGTCTTCACGCCCCAAATATTTGCCGAAATTCTCACCGATTGGAGCATCGAGTGATAAGATGAGGATTCCGTCCGAACTGCGATCCAGGCCTACCGTCGCATCAAGAAGAAGCTCTTCCCGCGAGCACAACATCCCTAGGGAGACAACCCCTCTGAGTTTGGACTTTCGAATGGAGAGTCCATTGGGAAGGGTTGCCCCCACCAAGGCTACAGGAATTCGGTCTCCGACCAGTAAATTCTGAGCCCCCGTGACAATCGTCACGACTTCTTGACCTACATTCACGTCACAAACCCAAAGATGGTCTGAATTTTGATGCTTTGTTAAACTGACTAATTCCCCAATCACCACTTTTTCGAATCCTTTATTCAGGTTCTCGACATCCTCGACTTCAATCCCGCCACGGGTTAATGTTTCTGCTAACTCTTCCGCACTCTGATCGACATCCACCAGTTCACGCAACCATTCCAAACTGACTTTCATGACCTTTCCCCCTTAAAACTGCTGCAAAAAGCGCAAGTCGTTATCAAATAAGAGTCGCATATCTTCAATCCCGAATTTCAGCATGGCAATGCGTTCTACTCCCATACCAAAGGCAAATCCCGTGACTTCCTTCGGATTATATCCACCCATTTCAAGAACTCTTGGATGAACCATCCCCGAGCCTAATACTTCTATCCATCCAGTCCCTTTACAGAGACGGCACCCTACACCTCCACAAAGCATACAAGAAACATCCACTTCTGCGCTTGGCTCAGTAAACGGAAAAAAACTCGGCCTTAAACGAATTTCTCTGGATTCACCAAACATTTGGCGTGAAAAATTCAAAAGAATACCCTTAAGGTCTGACATTCGGATACCACTGTCCACAACAAGTCCCTCGACTTGGTGGAACATCGGAGAATGAGTGGCATCGTCATCATTACGATAGACTTTGCCTGGAGCAATGATTTTCACTGGGAGCGCTGGATGAAGTCTTTCCATCGTTCGAATCTGAACAGGAGAGGTCTGGGTTCGAAGTAGGATTTCCTCTGTAATGTAGAAAGAATCTTGCATTTCTCGCGCCGGGTGCTCCTTAGGAAGATTAAGGGCTTCAAAGTTATAATAATCCGTCTCAATTTCCGGACCTTCGGCAATTTGGAATCCCATACCCAAAAAGATATCCTCAATCTCTTCTATGATCTGTGTAAGGGGATGAAGGTGTCCACGCGAAACACGAACTCCCGGTAACGTAATGTCAATGCGTTCCGTAGCCAATCGCTTATGTAATGCTATCGAGTCTAATTCCACACTACGTTCTTCCCAAGCTTGTTCCAGTCCACTACGCACCTCATTGACAACTTGCCCCATAATCGGCCGCTCATCAGGGCTTAAGCTACCCATTTGACGCAGTAATGCGGTTAGTGTTCCTTTTTTTCCGAGGACTTTCACCTTAAGTTCCTGGAGCGCTTCCTGGCTGTCCAGCTCCTTCAGTTCTCGTAATGTCTCTTCTCCAATACGAAGTATTTCACTTTTCAAGTAAACCACCCTTTCATCGTCCCTAGAGACCCTGCTAACGATATAAAAAAAAGACACCCGTCCCCTGGAAAGGGACGAAAGTCTACTCTCGCGGTACCACCCTAGTTTGGCCAATTCAACCACACTTAAGCTCCTTTTAACGGTGGAGACCGGGCCTACCTACAAATCAATAGGCCACTCCCAGGCGAAATTTAACCTCTTCAATCGTAAGAGGTGGGTACCTTCCTTGGCTGGCTCACAGTCTTTGGCCATACCTTCCTGAAAAGAAAGCACTCCTTTTAACCTGATCATCGCATTCTATTAGGCTACGTTAGTCTATTGTCATGTTCACAGAAAATTATAGCATATCTTATCTGTGTTTTACAAGAAATCCCTTTGCCGAACAATTTCATACAACAATATGCCCGTGGCCATTGCCACATTAAGGGACTCTACATCTTGAGCCATTGGAATAGTAACACGTTGGACATCCGCACTCCGAAACACTGGAGATGGACCCTTGCCCTCATTTCCAACAACAAGGGCAAGTGGACCGTCCGGTAACACTGTATGATAAACTGAGCTGCCCTGTATATCTCCCATAAAGACACTCAGTCCACGTTCCCGACAAAAGTCTAAGATGTCTTCCGGCTGCTTGCCGGGCAGAAGGACTAGGCAAAAGAGAGCTCCCATTGTACTTCTCAACACTTTAGGATTATATAAATCAACTGTTCCCGGTGTCAAACAAACATAGCGGACTCCCGCAGCCAGCGCTGTGCGTAGAATTGTGCCTAGATTCCCTGGATCCTGAATACCGTCTAAAATAAGCAAGACTGAAAGCCTATCGATCTGTAAATCTGTCCACGAATAGTTCGTTTGGCGTACAACCGCTAAAATTCCCTGTGGTTCTTCCGTTGCACTCATTTTACGAAGAACGCGTGCATCCACTTCCTCAAAAGGAATCTTTCGTTCCTGTAACCTTTTCTGAAGGGACGACCATTCTAATGGCTCACGTTCCTGACAAACATAAACTTTCTTAATTGGAGCATTCCTGCGCACTGCTTCTTCGACGAATCGCCATCCTTCAACCACGAACAATTGGGCCTCCTCACGGGCTTTACGCCGCTGTAAGGAGACCACATATTTAACCTGCTCATTCTGTAAGGACTCCAGCATCTACGCCACCTCCATGATAGAGTAAAAGAGGATGCGCTTGCACCCTCTTTTACTTATACTAGTCAGGAAGTATAAACTAATGTTTATACTTTCCTGGAAGCATAAGTTCAACTAAGGCTAGCGACGTCGCCTGAGGGCTTATCTCAAGTCTTAGTTTTCTTTATACTAGTCAGAAAGTATAAACTTACGTTTATATACTTTCTGGAAGCATAAGTGCAACTAGGCTATCAACGTCGCCTGAAGGCTAGTCGCTAGCCTAGTTTTCTTTATCCGTTGACTTGTATTTTGGCAACATTAACGATTTCTGTAAACGCTGCAGCGTCGCTTATCGCAAGATCTGCCAGCATCTTACGATTAACAACAACTCCAGCTTTCTTCAAACCGTTCATCATGCGGCTGTAGGATAAACCATTTAGACGTGCGGCGGCGTTAATTCTGGCGATCCAAAGCTTACGGAAATTACCTTTGTTATCTTTTCTATGGGCATATGAATAAGCTAAGGATTTTAGGACTTGTTCATTCGCTGGGCGGTAGAGTTTGCTTTTTGCCCCACGATATCCTTTTGCTAACTTTAATATTTTTTTATGACGATTATGCTTGGTTACGCCTTTTTTTACACGGGCCATCCCGAAGACCTCCTTTTAACTCAAGTATTATAGATAAGCTATTAAGCTCTTAATGCGTTTCACATCTGACTTGTCCATCACCGTAGATTTGCGCAAATTTCGTTTGCATTTCGGTGATTTCTTCTCCAACATGTGGCTTGTGTATCCGTGCATACGAATGATTTTGCCGGTTCCTGTTTTCTTAAAACGCTTAGCTGCTCCACGGTGGGTTTTCATTTTAGGCATTTGAGTAATCCCCCTCTCGATAATCAGTCGTGTTTAATTGTAGCCAAAATCATAATCATATTCCGTCCCTCGAGTTTTGGCTCACGCTCTACGGTACACTCTGCTTTGCAGAACTCTGCGAGTCTTACGCATAACGTTTTCCCAAGCTCAGGGTGGGTAACTTCCCTCCCGCGGAACATGATCGTCACCTTAACTTTGTCTCCATCTGCTAAAAAGCGTTGGGCATTGCGGGCTTTAGTTTCGAAGTCATGATCCTCGATGTTCGGGCGCAATTTAACTTCTTTAATTTCCATATTCTTTTGCTTTTTGCGAGCCTCTTTGTCTCGCTTGGCTTGCTCGTACTTGTACTTGCCATAGTCCATGAGTTTGCAGACCGGCGGCTTGGCCGTCGGTGCGATCTCTACAAGATCTAAAGACTTCTCGACCGCTAGGGCCAAGGCGTCTCGTGCCGTCATGATCCCGAGTTGTTCTCCTTCTTCACCAACAAGACGAACATCCCGAACCCGAATTTCGTCATTGAGTCTTAAGTCCTTGCTAATTAGAAACCACCTCCATAAAATATCAGCGCAAAACAAAAAAGACGGATGAATACACCACCCGTCTTCTAAACAATCGAGAGCACACTTAAGCTCAGGACCAGAAGATACCCTAGCGACGAACGCCGTAAGGTGAGAAGCGGATGGCTTCTGCTTAACATCGAATATCATATATCAATTACTCTCCTATGTCAACACTCTATGTCGACATAGTCTCATCCTACGCATATCTATTCAAACTATTTCGTCTTATACTTCTTTAATATCTACTTTATGAATTATCTTACTCTTAATTTCTTCTTGGATAAGTGAAATAAACGCATCAACTGTCATCTTCTCTCCGGCATTCCCTTGGCCGTACCGCCGAACTGCAACCATATTAGATTCAGCTTCCTGATCCCCCACGACTAACGCAAACGGAATCTTTTCAGTTTGGGACTCTCTGATTTTGTATCCAATCTTTTCTTTGCGTTCATCCGACTCTACTCTTATATCAAGTTCATTCAGACGAGAGACCAGCGTTTTAGCATATTCATGATGTGACTCGCTAATTGGCAGGATACGAACTTGAATGGGTGCCAGCCAAACAGGAAAAGCCCCTGCATAGTGCTCTGTCAAAAGTGCTATAAATCGTTCGATGCTCCCATACACGACTCGATGGATCATAACTGGTCGATGCTTTTGACCGTCTTCCCCAATATAGGTTAGGTCAAATTTCTCAGGCATTTGAAAATCGAGTTGAATCGTTCCACATTGCCAAGTTCGATCTAAGCAATCCTTTACATGAAAATCAATCTTAGGTCCATAGAACGCTCCGTCGCCGGGATTAATCTTGTAATCGATGCCTTTATCTTCTAATGCTTCTTGAAGTGCGTTGGTCGCCGTTTCCCAGTCCTCATCTGATCCCATGGAACCTTCAGGACGAGTCGACAATTCGACATTATAGTCAAAGCCAAATACTTTATAGAAATAGTCTACCAGCTCAATTACGCCAACAAGTTCTTCCTTGATTTGAGATGGGAGCATGAAGATGTGCGCATCATCCTGAGTAAAGTTACGGACCCGTAGCAAACCATGTAGAGCACCGGAGAGTTCATGACGGTGTACCAATCCCAATTCCCCTACTCGAAGTGGAAGATCCCGATAACTGTGAAGTTTTGTCTTGTACATGATCATGCCACCTGGACAGTTCATAGGTTTGATTGCATAATCTTGGTCATCAATTTCCGTGAAATACATGTTTTCTTTATAATGGTCCCAATGTCCTGATTGTTCCCACATCGAACGATTCAGAACAATTGGGGTCTTAATCTCCTTATATCCGCGTCTACGGTGTTCTTGCCGCCAAAAATCCTCCAGTGCATTACGTAAGATCATACCTTTAGGATGAAAAAATGGAAAACCAGGTCCCTCCTCGTGGAGGCTAAAGAGATCAAGTTCTAAGCCGAGCTTACGATGGTCGCGTCGCTTAGCTTCTTCCAACTTAAACAGATGATCTTCCAGATCTGCAGGTTTAGCAAAGGCTGTTCCATAGATACGCTGGAGCATTTTATTTTTCTCATTCCCCCGCCAATAGGCTCCCGCCAGACTCATGAGCTTAAAAGCCTTAACACTTGCCGTTGAAGGAAGATGTGGCCCGGCACAGAGGTCGGTAAAATTCCCTTGGGTGTACATGGAGATTGTGGCGTCCTCCGGAAGGCCATTAATGAGTTCAACCTTGTAGTCTTCACCTAAGTCACGAAAATAAGCCAGTGCCTCAGCTCGCGAGACTTCTTTTCGTTCGAAAGTATACTTTTCTTTCACAAGTCGACCCATTTCTTTTTCTATACTCACCAAGTCCTCTGGAGTAAAGACATGTTCGGAGTCAAAGTCATAATAATAACCCTTAGCGATCGATGGTCCAATCCCGAATTTCGTCCCCGGAAATAGATTTCTTACAGCTTGTGCCATCAAGTGTGAGGTCGAGTGTCTTAATATGTCTAATCCTTCATCACTATCTATCGTTACGATCTCTACTGCCGCGTTCTCCGTGAGCTGATAACAAAGATCCTTCATCTGCTCATTGACTTTCCCCGCTACAGCCACCTTCGCCAATCCCCGAGAGATAGAAGCTGCAAGTCCTGCTATTGTTGTTCCTTGTTCAACCTCACGAATTGAGCCGTCTTTTAAGG
>DATMYU010000631.1:0-3054 GCA_035560775.1 Desulfosporosinus sp. | reverse complement strand
TGATAAAATAGTGTAAATAGTGCTGTTGACGTAATATGATTCAAAGGAGGTAAGAGCAATGTCAGTTAAAAAGGTTACGTATAGAAGAAATCAAAGCTATTGTCGAACCGATCGCACGGAAATATGGTGTTGAACGGGTGTATCTATTTGGCTCTTATGCTCGTGGAGATGTTACAGAAAACAGTGATGTGGATTTACGAGTGGATAAAGGGTCTCTTAAAGGGATGTTTGCTTTATGCGGGCTGTATACGGAAATTGAGGAAGCTTTACAGATAAAAGTCGATGCTCTGACAACGGGAAGTCTGGAAGATGATTTTCTTCGTAAAATCCAGAAGGAGGAAGTTCTTTTATATGTTGCTCCTTGAAATAATCTTACATTTATAGGGACCGTTTTATTGCGTAACTCCTATTAGTTACTTAGAATGGAGAAAGTTGTATGAAACTAAAATCTCTTCTATTATCTTTTTTTGCTATCATACTTATATTAACAGGATGTACTAAAACTTTAAACGAAACAAGTAATAAAGAAAAATCCGTTACACCTGAAACAGTGACAGATACTACTGATTTCAGAGTATTTGCAGATAATTCTAGTGCTTCCAAGCCTGCGTCTCCTTTGCCTGGAGTTTCTATCTTGATAATTGGTCAAGACGGGAAAGTAATTGATAAGCTGGTTACAAATGAACAAGGTAACGCTCATAAAGATATCACAGTTCCTATGGATCATAAATATCTCAATGAGTCTCCCGGTGCATTACCACCCAGAGGTACCGTTACAGCAATTGCCTTTAAAGAAGGTTATCGGCAAAAAGTTCTATTTGAAGTACCAATAGATGGTACAGCACAACCATTTCCCATGGAACCTATCGTTGCCGGCGAAAGAAATGAACCGGACGTTCAATTAGGAAGTAATCATCATCTAGAAATAATCTCTCTTGTCGAAAAGTATGAAGCAATATTAGATAGTGGCCATTAGCTCTTTAAATGATTATGTCGAATAATTACCCCCAAGGATATTAAGAGAACTTTTCTCAAACAATAGTCTCACTTCTTCATTTAAAACGAAGTCTGAACCTTGAAAACCGTTAAGACGATCAACTAAGAGAGTCTTTCCCTGAACAGAAACCTCTGTCCGGATCGTATTCCCTAAGATATACAAATTGTCTATCCTACCCTCTAATTGATAGGAACTGGCATCTTCTGCTTGGGCTAGCGTAGATAAGCTTAAAAAGCAAGCCATGACCACAGCTAAAGCGCTTGCTAAAGAAGGATCTGGAAAAATGTCCCCGGTTACTAGATTAGCAATGGTGATAGAGACTAAACTATTGTTCGAGTTGGTTAAGGCGTAAGCTGTCGCGTAGGCTCCTAAAGCATTAGCAAAAAGCAAAGTAAAGCTGCCTAACATCGCAGGCAACAAAATCGGTAAGCCTACCCTCCACCAAAAATAAGCCCGACTGGCTCCCATGATTTGGGCGGCCTCTATAATATCCTGTTTGATAGCGTATACTGCTGGGTACATAAGCATCAAGGCCAAAGGGACAGTGAAATAAATATAGACTAAGACTATTCCCGTCCAACTGAATAGGTTAAAACCCGCGCCATACAAATCCAGCCCAAGCTTTTCTTTGGCCAGTACCGTCACCAGTCCGTTAACTCCTAAAAGCACAATGTAGGCGAAGGCTAAAGGGACACCGGAAAAATTGGAGGTCATATTAACTAGGGTTAGAAGTTTTTCTCGCCAAGCTTCACTGAGGGAGCGTAAGGATAAGGTACCGATTGTACCAATCAGCAAGCCGATTATTCCGACGGCTAGGGAGACAAGTAAACTATTTCTCAAAGATATGACGTAGTATTTGCTGTTAATTATTTGGGAATAAGCGTGTAAGCTAAAACCCTCTGTCGTGTGCACACTGCTGTAAATAATATATCCCATTGGTAAAATTTCAAAGGCTAGGGCAAAGATAAGCAACGGAATGAACGGAATCCAGAGGACTCCCCCTCGTCGAATCTCTTGCCCCAGCAATTGTTCCAGCATATTCTCCAGTCCAGAGACCGTCTTTATCTTTGGCCCAATCAGGGACTTCATTCCAAGTAGGACCCTTGTGCGCTTGGACCACATCTCTCGATATCGCGACATTACCAAAGGTAATTCCCACGTTCCCAATGTCGGCGATGGCATTTATTTAGATCTATTGACACAAAAGGTTTATTGCAATAAACTAAAGCGAAGGTCTATCGCAATAAACTTTTGTGGAGGGTGACGTTGTGGAACAATACAAGTTATTTGATGCAGAGCATAAATTTGTATCTCTCATTTGGGAAAACGAGCCTGTGAATTCTACAGAGCTGGTAAGGCTTTGCCTCGAAAAATTGGGGTGGAAAAAGTCGACTACCTACACGGTCCTCAGAAAATTATGCGAGCGAGGAATCTTGAAAAATGAAGATGCGGTTGTCGCTTCACTCGTAAAACGTGAAGAGGTCCAAAAATATGAGAGTGAAACACTGATTGAGAAAGCTTTCAACGGGTCGCTGCCACAATTTCTGACCGCTTTCTTAGATGGGAAAAAATTAACGTCTAAAGATGCAGCGGCACTGAAAACCATCATTGAGCAGGCGATGAAATGAATACATTACAAGCGATTTTTACAACAGTCCTCAACATGAGTATAACGGCATCTTTTGTTGCCATAGGGGTTATCATCGCTCGTTTGATACTTAAAAAAATACCCAAAATTTTCTCATATGCACTGTGGTCAGCGGTACTCATACGACTTGTTTTCCCTGTTTCGTTCACCTCCACCTTTAGCTTTTTAAGCGTGATTAAACCGGGAACGCAACAAACTACGGGAGCTTTAGCGTATGTGCCCTATAATATGGGCCTTATGCAAACTCCGGGTATTGATGTTGGCGTTGAGAACATAAACAAAGCGGTAAATAGTTCGTTGCCCCAGGCGGTACAAACTGCGAGCGTGAACCCCATGCAGATTGTTATGGCTTTTCTGAGCATAGTATGGGTGGTCGGTGTCGCTCTCTTTATAATATATAGCGTAATTT
>DATMYU010000630.1:0-4725 GCA_035560775.1 Desulfosporosinus sp. | reverse complement strand
GATTACAATACAATAATAGCTAAGGCCGTAGAAAGTCTCTCTTGAACATTTAAGGGAATAATAGATAGAAGGGGAGCGATTAGGATAATTTCATTAAACCAATACGGATTTATCAGAGCAGGGGTAGCCGTTCCTTACCTTAAAGTAGCGAATCCACCGTTTAATATAGAACAAATGAGAAACTTAATTGCGAAAGCCTCAGCGCGGAAGGTTCAGGTGTTGGTATTCCCCGAGCTGTGTGTTACCGGTTATAGTGCTGGAGATTTGTTTAATCAACGCTTATTACTTGAATCTGCGGAGAAAGAACTCTTTAATTTGCTTCAAGCAACAAAAGAAACGAAGATGCTTATTGCCGTAGGAATGCCAATTATGAGTGATAATCAATTGTTTAATTGTGCTGTCATGATTCATGAAGGACATATCTTAGGCGCCATCCCGAAAACATTTATCCCGAATTACAGTGAATTTTATGAGAAACGATGGTTCGCATCGGCAGTTAACCGAATTTCTAATAAGGTAAGACTATGCGGTATAGAGGTTTATTTCCATGAAAATCTTCTATTTAAGGATGAAAACTCCGAGTTGGTGGTAGGAGTAGAACTCTGTGAAGACTTGTGGATGCCGATTCCACCGAGTTCATATCATGTTCAACATGGTGCAAACTTAATTCTTAACTTATCGGCAAGTAACGAAATCGTTGGGAAGGCCGAATATCGTCGGAATCTAGTGACGCAACAATCCGCTAAAGGTATGACTGCTTATTTGTATACGTCCGCTGGGAATAGCGAATCAACAACCGATGTCGTTTTTGGTGGTCATGCTATGATTGCGGAAAACGGTTCGTTATTAGCAGAAGATAGGATGAATGACGAAGAAACGTTATTGATTCGAGATCTAGATATTGAGCTGTTGATGAATGACCGCAGAAAATTTAATAGTTTTATGGGCATTGTTGATCCGAAAAACTATGAGACGGTGTCGTTCAGTCTTACACCCCAAGTAGTTCCTAGTTTAGAACGACATACCAACCCTCAACCGTTCGTGCCATCAAGTAAAGAGGATCGAGATGAACGGTGCTTGGAAATCTTCCGTATTCAATCGGTAGGACTAGCCCAACGTTTGCTAAAGACGGGTATTAAGAAAGCCGTCCTAGGTATTTCAGGGGGATTAGATTCTACCTTGGCATTGCTTGTTACCTGTGCAGCCTTCGAGAAGCTTAAACTCCCCAATGAAAACATCGTTGGAGTTACCATGCCGGGATTTGGAACTTCAGGACGAACCTTTCGCAACTCCCATGATTTAATGCAAGGATTAGGGGTCAGTACAAAGGAAATATCCATTAAAGAGGCCTGTAGCCATCACTTGGAAGCGATCGGGCATGACTTATCAGTGCATGACATTACATATGAAAATGCTCAGGCAAGGGAACGGACTCAAATACTTATGGATCTCGCCAATCAAATCTGTGGACTTGTCGTGGGAACGGGTGATTTGTCGGAGTTAGCTCTTGGCTGGTGTACTTATAACGGAGACCAGATGAGCATGTATGGAGTCAATTCCGGTATCCCGAAAACACTGGTTCGTTATTTAGTCACTTGGTATGCGGAGAGATCCGTTAATCTAGATACAAAAAATGCTCTGTTAGATATTATCGAAACTCCAGTCAGTCCTGAATTACTCCCACTTGATGAAAAGGGGAACATTGAACAAAAGACGGAAGACATTGTCGGTCCGTATACGTTACATGATTTCTTTCTCTATAATATGCTACGCTTCGGATACACTCCGTCCAAAATTGTTTTGTTAGCAGAAAATGCCTTTGAAAACTATGAGAAGGAAGAAATTGTCCACTGGCTCAAGGTCTTCTGTAAACGGTTTTTTACTCAACAATTTAAGCGTTCTGCTATGCCCGATGGAGTCAAGGTAGGCTCGATTTCGCTCTCTCCGAGAGGGGATTGGAGAATGCCGAGCGACGCCAGTGCTGAGATTTGGCTTAAATTCTAAAAATTGCGCCAAATCATGAATTCTCCATAGGTCGCTAATAGTGTTGTCAAAGCCTTAATACAATAAAGGGTGTACTTATAACGAGAGTACCCTTTATTGATGGAGAATGTATATTATTATTACATTTCACTTGAAATCACCTCTGCACTATTTTGTCCAGCATTGAGGTAAATAACCTAATCTTACTCTGGAGATCCTTTGTTCACTTTCCAAGCTTGGGCATACTCTTCGAATGTCTTTTGGACGGTTTCACCGATTTGGCTATAAGCTTCGTCGGTTAAGTTAGCAAGAGAGGTTCGAATGGACCACTCCGGTCCTCCAAAGCCACCGCCGTTGAGGAGTACGATAGACGATTCCTCTGCTAGACGAAAAAGGATGTCGGTGGGCTCATAGTTCGCTTGGAGATAGTCCCCGAATTCATCACCGTACTTTATCTTTGCCCATACTAATAAATCGATTTGACTGTAATAAGCGGCGTCATAGGGATCAATGCGTAACTCGAGTCCGAAGCCCTCGTATAATAGCTTTTGTCGATGATGACAAATTCCCTGGGTTAATTTCTTGTAACGGTTCTTTAGATCAAGTAACGCGAAGAGCGCAAAAAGACCCATTTGTACTTGCTGAGGTGTTGATAAACCTGCTGTATGATTCAGAGCAACTTGACGACTATCGGCCACCATCCGATCAATGAAACGAATTCGTTCAGGATGCAAAGTAAGTGTTCCATAGCGCTTCGCTAAGGCCTCCGCTTTTTCGGGGGACAGTTCTTTCAGCAATTGATCATAGACATTGTCTTGATGAACGGCTATGACCCCTAGACGCCAACCCGTCGCTCCGAAATATTTGGAAAACGAATAAACCCCCAGTGTGTTAAACGGTAAATCGGCCATGAGCGAACGGAAGTTATCGACAAACGTACCGTAGACATCATCTGTAATGATCATTAATTTTGGATTGTGCTTTTTAACTACCTCGATTAGATGGTTTTGAGACTCTGTTTTTATGGCGATAGAGGGTGGGTTGCTCGGGTTAACAACAAATAAGGCTTTGATACTAAGATCCATTAGTTTATCAATTTCTGGGTTAGGATATTGCCAAATATTGAGGCCTTGTTCATTCATTTCTGTAGCCTTTATTCTGACAACCTCAAAATTATAGCGTGATAAATGCGGAATTTCGAGATAAGGGGCAAAGGTTGGCACCATGAGTGCAATTTTGTCTCCTACGGCTAGTAACTGATTCGCAATCAGGGAGTCGAATATGTAACACATGGCTGCAGTACCACCTTCAACAGCGAACAAGTCGTATTTGCCGGGTGGAGAATCGCTATGACACATTTCCTGGATAAGATAAGCGTGAACAACCTGTTCAAGGTGCACGAGCATGCGATCCGGTACCGGGTAGTTATCGCCGACGATCCCATCCACGAGTTCATGTATCCAAGCATCGGGCTTAAATCCGAGATTCATGGAGCCATAATTGAGGACGTCCTCGAGGAAGTCGACGCCGGGTGCAGCGTGATGTTTCTCAAGGTAGTCCTTCAAACGTGCTGCGATACCCTCTCTATTCGGCATGCCCGCTAGGTCCTTATCCTTCCAGACGCTACGAGTTTCCTCCATAGCAAATTGGCCTAGGGTAAAGAAGGCTTCTCGTGGCGTTGCTGCAATCCAGTTGGGGTTACCTCTTCCGGCATTGAGCATCGACCAAAGGCTTGTATCTCCATGTTTATTGGCGAGGTTAATCAATTTGTTTTTAAGTTCAAAAGGGCTTAGTTGCTCGTAGGTGCGTTCCATTTCTCGGCGAAGAGTATTATCGTTATTGATAGTTATCATTCCTTTCTGAACTTAAGTGAGTAAATACAGCGTTGAATTTTTAAGCGAAATAAAGATATTAAGGGTACTCTGCGCTGTATGTGAAGCATTTATTCACATCTTAACTCACAATGGATTATAATAGGCAATGGACAGCTTTTAATAAGGGCTTTTTTAAATAGCCTATGGAAAGAAGATTTTCGTCGTGAGTTACATCAAACAGGATACGGTTTCCTTTCGCAATGCTATCCTCGCTTTATTTGCCGGGGGGTTTAATACCTTTGCCATTTTGTACAACATACAACCTTTAATGCCGGAGTTTTCCAGAGACTTTCATATCTCACCGACTATGGCCAGCTTATCATTATCTCTGACGACGATTGCTATGGCTGTGAGTATGCTATTTGTAGGTTCTTTGTCGGATGCCTGGGGGCGAAAGTCCGTGATGACCTTTTCCTTGTTTACGGCATCGGTACTAGCCCTTCTGACTGCGGCTAGCCCTAATTTTCACTTCCTGCTCGTAATTAGAGTCATTCAAGGCATCGTTTTGGCCGGATTGCCTGCTATAGCAATGACCTACTTGAGCGAAGAAATCGAGCCAAGTAGCTTGGGCATTGTAATGGGGATATATATCAGCGGAAACTCCGTTGGAGGTATGGGCGGACGGATTATAAGTGGAATGATGACGGACTTTTTCAACTGGCGCCTAGCGATTACTGCAATTGGTGTCTTGAGTCTAATTGCTACCTTGTTGTTTTGGTTTAAACTTCCCCCATCCAGAAATTTTGAACGGCAGTCATTAAAAATCAGTAAAATAGCGGGATCGTTACTCTCCCAATGCAAGGATCGTAATTTGCTTTGCGTATATGGTTTAGGATTTTTGTTGATGGGCAGTTTTGTAACTTTATAC
>DATMYU010000629.1:0-3274 GCA_035560775.1 Desulfosporosinus sp. | reverse complement strand
GAAGTCATTTCAAGAACAGATTTATTTTATGGAATAGAAAAAGAAGATATACGAACCATGCTAAATTGCTTGAAGCCAAGGGTATGTAGCTATAACAAAAATGAGTATATTGTTACCGGCGGGGACGTTTATGAAAGTCTTGGGATAATGCTTAAGGGTGAAGCAACGGTCATTAAAGAAAATGCCGTTGGCAATAGGATTGTAATGACACTTCTGAAGCAAGGGGATATTTTTGGCGAGATAATAGCATTTTCAAGCCAATTGACATGGCCGGCAACTGTTCAGGCACAGGAAATATGCGAAGTTCTCTTCTTTCCAAGAGGGGGGATTGTCAGTGAATGTGATAGAATGTGCCCTTGGCACAGGAGTCTTATCCGGAATTTTTTGCGAATAATATCGGAGAGAGCCCTAATGCTGAACAAAAAGATTGAATATCTTACTATCAAAAGTATGCGAGGGAAAATCAGCACATATTTGCTGGAACAATACAAAAGGACAGGAGACGAGAATATTACCCTGCCCTTAAATCGAAATGAACTTTCGGATTTTCTGAATGTTTCTCGTCCGTCTATGTCGAGAGAAATGTGTAAAATGAGAAATGAGGGGGTTATTGATTTTCATTTAACTGCATTTAGAATTTTGGATTTAGAAGCTTTAAAGTTTATGAGTGCTTTATAGATCGGCTGGAGTTTTTAATAGCCTTGATGGTAATTTCTGCTCCAGGTACCCAATCTGACGTAAAGAAATCTCTGCCTTTTATGACAACCTTATCCTTGTATACTTCTACAACTAATCCTGGAGCGTAATTCATGATGGGTTTTCTATTTCTATCGATAGGGCTGGCTAATGAAGAACTGTTGACTATGGCGAAATTTTCCTTGGACGCCATATGCTTTTGATCGAGTTTATAATGAGTGTGTCCGTTAAATAAGATAACCTCTGGGTGTTGTGATAAAATGGCATTTAACTTTTGCCACTGTATGACATAACCTGGCTGAAATCCTCCTAGTGTGGTATGAGGAATTGGTTGATGGAGAAAGACAAAGATAGGCTGATCAGGGTGTTTATTATCTATGAGAGCATTTTTGAGCCAATCTAGTTGAGTGTCCGATAAGAAAGCTGCATCGGTATAGCTCATGTCACTCATGCGCGATTTTTCAGAGCCTAAAAAAATGAAGTGATAATCATTGATCCATGTGTCCCCATAAACCTTATCCCTATTGGCTAGCCTTAGGAAACGGTCAATGGCCGTAGCATCGGTTTCTCTATTAGGGAAGGTTTTTGGTGACCACAACCCATAATCGTAAAAGGCTCCATAAAATTCATGGTTCCCGATTGTCCAGTGGATTGGATAATTAACCTCTATCTTATGCACAGCAAGTTCATTATTAATCGTATTATAGTCCCTCCACAGGCCATCTCCCAGATCGCCGTTAACAATCATTGCATCAGGTCTTGAGTTGTAATTAGAATTGAGTACGAGAGAGAAGTTTCTTATGGCATTCAATCGTGCTATATGAATATCACTTATGACAACGAACGATAATTTAGCTTGTGGGTTTTTTGTCCAATGTTGTTTTGTATTTGTTGTTCTTGTTGAGCTTGAGATAGCTGTCTGTGGCAATATAACATTCTGCCACAATAATGTCCCAACGCCTAACCCTACCAAGTATTTCAAGAAATTTCTCCTTGTTGTCATATCTAAAGCCCCCAAATACACTATAACCTTCATTAACAAATATAGCACATTTATAATGATCTTGGTGCAAACCTTACTATAGTTCAACAAATTAAAGGGATTTTGAGCAAAATCTAACATAATATGAGGAATCTCCGTAAAGGTTATTGATGGATTCATGTCGAAACATAAGATATTCGCCAAAAATAGAAACCGGGGGTTTATTAGTTGGGAAAACAAGAAGATGTACTACAAGAGTATAATCGAGCGCGTATGAACGAAGAAGCAGTAAGTGTGGAAAGGGTGCATTTTTACAAGACAGACAAAAGAGTTAACCCCAAACAGGAGGAACCATTCTGGTTTGTTCTTGGTAATTTGCCCGTATTGGTGTCTGCACCGCATGCTGTTAGGCACTATAGGCAAAAGAAAGTTAAGATGTCGGATCAATTCACAGGGTCAATAGTCTACCTCTTAAATCAACTGACGGACTGTCATGCGATCGCAACAACTAAGCTTTATGGTGGCGATCCTAACAGCGACGACCCTTGTATATACAAAGCAAGAATTGCCGAGATCTGTGAGATGAAAAAAGTGAAATTCGTATTAGATATCCACGGTGCAGCCCGTGAAAGGGAATTTGATGTGGACTTTGGCACGAATAGTGGGAGAAATATTTTAGGTAAGGCTAGGATATTGGAAACGCTAGAGCATAACTTTCAAGGCTTCGGGTTAAGCAGAATCTCTCATGATCATTTTGCCGCAACAGGTCGCAATACGATCGCTAATTATGTGGCACGTGAACTGAGAATTCCAGCTGTTCAGGTAGAGATCAACAAACAATATAGGGTGCCAGCACAAAACCCCCAAGGGTTTCACCGTCTGCTAGGGGCTTTGGTAGAAAGTATCAAGGAACTAGCGCAGTAGGCAGGTGCCGTGGAGGGATTAATTATTAAAGTGACTGCTTGATCGGGAGATGATACCATGCAGATTTTCGAATATGGGCAAAAGGAAATAGACTACTTAAAACGCAGAGACAAAAAGCTTGGTATTGCTATTGATAAGATCGGTATGATCAAGCGTGAGATTACACCTGATCCGTTTACTGCACTTGTTTCAAGCGTTGTCAGTCAGCAAATTTCAAAAAAAGCGGCGGAAACTGTATGGAACAGATTGTATACTCTGCTTGGAGTCATTACGCCAGAACGCATTATCCAAGTGGACCTCTCTGAAATTCAAGGCTGTGGTATGTCAAAGAGAAAAGCCGGTTACATCAAAGGTATTGGAGATGCTGCTATATCAGGTGCGGTGGATTTTAAGACACTTCATACTCTAGCTGACGAAGAGATTATCACAAAGGTGTCCTCACTGCATGGTGTGGGTGTTTGGACGGCCGAAATGTTACTTATTTTTTCACTTTGTCGCCCGGATGTAGTAAGCTACAAGGATTTAGCGATCTGTAGAGGAATGATGAATTTATACGGTAGCAAAGAACTTTCTAAGGAAAAATTTGAACGCTATAAAAAAAGGTATTCTCCTTATGGTACGGTTGCATCGTTGTATCTTTGGACGCTTTCAGTACTATAGTATATGGAAAGT
>DATMYU010000628.1:0-7824 GCA_035560775.1 Desulfosporosinus sp. | reverse complement strand
TCCGTATGATTGATTTGCGCTTGCCAAGGGTAGCTCATTTAGCGGAATTGCTCGCACGTGAAGGTTTTGTAAATACGGACAACCTAGCTCATAAGAACTAAATAATTTAAAATTCAGGTATCGGAGTATGAGTGCTTCGGTTTATAAAGAAGCAGGTGTGATTCTTGCTGCCCAATGGTAGTGAAAAACGGAAGGGGAAAATGAATGAGCACCACAATCGTCCTCAAAAGTGGACATCGGAATGGACATACCCATGGAGATGGAATAAGTCATCGTCACCATAAAATCGGACATAAGCACGGCGAAGGGTCTTCCATTGATGCCTATTCTTATGCTTCCAAAATCAGACATTGGAATCCTGCTTTTAAAGTATCTCTTTCTATGCTGACCCTAGTTCTTTCTATTGTATTGAACAATCCCTATGTATCCCTTACGGTCATCATGGCAATGGCCTATTTGACCATCATAGAAGGGGGACTTTCAATACAGGCCTATTTATCGATACTAACGATTCCGATCTCCTTTATTCTGCTTGGTACTTTTACCATCGGCATTGACTTTTCGACACAACCGATTGGACAGTATAATCTGCATCTTGGTTTCTTCTATGTGTTTACTTCCCAGGCGAGTCTTAAGCTCATGTTCTTTTTGATGCTGAAGGTTTTTGCGGCGATTAGTGCTATGGAAATGATGACATTATCGACTCCATCCTCCGAGATTATCAGTGTGATGCAAAGGGCACGTGTACCGAAGCTTATTGCAGAACTTATGAATCTTATTTACCGTTACATTTTCATTCTGATCGATGTCAATATCAAAATGAGAAATTCCGCAAATTCCCGTCTTGGCTTCTGTGATATTAAGACTTCCTGGTATACTTTCGGAAAAATTGCAAGCAATATTCTGATTGTCGCGTTTAAAAAGGCTGATGCTTATTATAACGCTATGGAAGCAAGATGTTATGATGGTGACCTTCTATTTTTAGAAGAGGTTAAGAAGGTAGAAAAAGTACAAATTGCCAAGGCAACGGCATTCATAATTATTCTGATTCTGCTCTGGGCGTTTACACGATAAGAAAGGAAAAGATTAATTATGGCAGAAACAATATTGGAGATCAGGGATCTGTATTATGGCTACGGAAATGGGACGGCTGCCTTAAACGGCGTTAGTGTGGATATCTATGAAGGTGAGAAAATCGCTGTCATTGGCTCCAACGGTGCCGGGAAATCCACATTTTTTCTGAATATGAACGGCGTGCTCACACCGGACCAGGGTAAAATCGGTTACCGTGGCACAATAGTCAATAAAAAGAACTTAAAAGAGCTGCGAAAAAATATTGGCATCGTATTTCAGGACGCCGACAATCAGATTATCGCATCCACGGTTATGGCGGAAGTTGGATTCGGGCCGATGAATTTAAAACTTCCCAAAGAGGAAGTTTTGAAACGGGTGGAGGAAGCACTGACCTATATGAACATCCTGGATTATAAGGATCGTCCGCCTCACTATTTGAGTGGCGGAGAAAAGAAGCGCGTCAGTATTGCCGATATCATCGCCATGAAATCAGAGATCATCATCTTTGATGAACCCACGGCGGGGTTGGATCCTTTAAATGCACAGATGCTGGAAGAAGTTTTGGGCAAGCTTGGTTCAGAGGGTAAGACAATGCTTATTTCCACCCATGATGTGGATTTTGTATACAGATGGGCTGAAAGAGCCATTGTATTCTGTCAAGGGAGAATTATCGCAGACGGAACACCATTGGAAATTTTCCAGAACAAAGAAATTTTAAAACAGGCAAATCTTAAACAGCCAACGATGATGGAAGTCTATGATTTGCTTGTAGAAAAACATCTTCTTGAAGATACAAAAGCCTATCCCGTTAGTACCCAAGCATTCAAGGAACTGCTTGGAAACCCATATTTGGCCTCCAGACCTGAAAAGCCGCCTGAGAAGGAGAAGTTTAAGGTCGTGAAAATCTGATTTTAGAGCAGCAAACTGTTGAAACAAGCGTGTTTCCATTTTTGAAAGCGAAAAATAAGTGGACACATGTAAGGCCTGTGTACATTCAGTTGCGAACAACGGCAGGATGCTTTCAGCAAAAATAAAAAGGAGGAAAGAACGATGAACATTAAAGAAAAAGGACTTTATATTAGTTTAATAGCTATTTCTTTGTTTTTCGGAATACTACCGGTAGCAAACGCAATGCATATCATGGAGGGTTATCTTCCGGTCGGATACTGTATAGCGTGGGGCGCAATCTGCATCCCATTTTTGGTGATAGGTTACCTGTCAATTAAAAAAACACTTTCTGTAGATCGTAAATCCATTACTTTGCTTGCCATGGCAGGCGCATTCATTTTCGTAATTTCATCTTTAAAGATTCCGTCAGTAACAGGAAGTTGTTCACATATGACCGGTACCGGACTTGGTGCAATTTTATTCGGGCCGTTCGCAGTCAGCATCCTGGGCATCATTGTACTGATTTTCCAGGCAATCCTGCTTGCTCATGGCGGACTGACCACTCTTGGTGCTAATACATTTTCTATGGCTATTGCAGGTCCGTTTGTTACTTATGGAATCTACAAATTATGCCTGCTGCTGAAAGTTAATAAATATGTCGGCATTTTTCTAGCAGCATCAATCGGTGACTTATTCACCTATTGCATAACCAGTTTGCAGCTTGCACTTGCATATCCGTCTGCGACTGGTGGTGTCGCAGCATCTGCCCTTAAGTTCCTTGCAGTATTTGCACCGACACAAGTTCCACTTGCAGTTATCGAAGGTATTCTGACTGTTGTCATCATTATGGGCCTTGAAACCTATGCAATACCAGAATTGAAAAAAATCGGATTTTCACTAGGAGGTAAAAATTAATGGCAAAGACAAAAAATAAAGTTATCATTTTATTAATTATTGCTGGATTGATTGCCATTGTACCATTATTTACGTTAAAGGGTGCTGAATTCGGTGGTTCAGATGATGCAGGAAGCCAAGTAGTTTCCCAGATTACAGGTACCGATTATCAACCTTGGTTTACTCCTGTTATGGAAACCTGGATTGGTGGAGAATTACCAGGCGAAATTGAGAGCTTACTCTTTTGTGTACAGACAGGTATTGGAGTCGGAATTCTCTTCTTTTTCCTAGGAAGATTCGTAGAGAGAACTAAGATAGAGAATGGAAAAAAGAGTAAAGCAGTATAAAGTTTGCAAAAGTGAAAAAAGAAAGATCAATATGGTGGTGTACCACAGTGAGAAAATAGCCTGCTCAGCTCAAACGGAGCAGGCAAGTCTACCTTGTTTTTGATTTTATTGGGATTTTCCAGCCGAAAAGAGGGTGTATCCGTTTCCAGGGACAAAACTTTCTTATTAATAAAAAACTGAAATTACGGAACTGCGCGGCAAGATAGGCATTGTCTTTAAAGATTTCGGATAGTCAGCTCTTTTCGGCAGGTTTATCAGGATATCTCGTTTGGTCCTCTCAATCTCGGATTTTCGGAAGAAAGAGTAGCCTCTAGGGTTAAGCAATCCTTGTTAGATACGGGAACTACAGACCTTGGAGACAAACCCCACCCCTCTGCCGAAAACTAAAGAAGATTACTTTTGAATATTCCAAAAAAATTGTCAGCAAAGCGCTTAGCAGGAGATTTTCGTTCGGTAGCTGTGGGGTGAATGAGTGGGATTGATAGCGAAGATCTCGTTTAATTTTGCCCAAAATATCCCCCCGGGGGGGATGATTGAAATTTGAGGAGGTTTTACCTATTATGCATGAAGGACATCATGGAATTCTAGATGAAATAAAAGAGAAGAACCAGGGACACAATGACGACCACAACAATGATCATAATCATAATCACAGTCAAGGCTCACAAAAAGAGAATACCACAACCATTAAAATTTTGGTCGGTGTTATTGTAGCCATCGCTATCGTAGGTGTCTTGATATGGAAAATGCAATCTTAAGAGAGGGGATCTGATATAATATGAAGGATCCTGGCCTACTTACGAACTACCGAAAGTTTATATTTCCTGGAACGTTACTGCTCTTCATTATATCCGCTGCTGTTCCAGGCCAAAAAGAGTGGATAGGGCTTGATTTGGCGGTTATTCCGCTCATTCTTGGCGGAGGTTTTATCACTTGGTCGACGCTTGTGACAATGATTGAAACCCGGAAAATTACAGCAGGTTTGCTTATTGTATTTGCGCTCATCGGTACAACCTATGTCAGCGAATACTTGGCTGGAGCAATCGTCGCTTTTATGATGGTTGCCGGAGAATTTCTGGAAGATATCACGTTGGATCGTACGCGCAACGCAGTTCGCGAGTTGGTTCAATTGTCTCCGGATACGGCGTGGGTGAATCGGAAGGGCGACTATATCTCTATTCCTGTGCAAGACGTGAGCGTAGGAGAAAAGGTCTTAGTCAAACCAGGCGAGCGAATTTCGGTGGATGGGACTATTTTGTCCGGACAGGCTGTTATCAATGAGGCGTCGATTACAGGTGAATCTCTGCCTGTGGAAAAG
This sequence comes from Desulfosporosinus sp., assembly GCA_035560775.1. Lineage (GTDB taxonomy): Bacteria > Bacillota > Desulfitobacteriia > Desulfitobacteriales > Desulfitobacteriaceae > Desulfosporosinus. The sequence continues at coordinate 3,303 of DATMYU010000628.1, read as the reverse complement.
ACAATCGGAGCAAAGGTTTTTGCCGGCACGATTAATCAGAGTGGGGCACTTGAATTGCAGACCGAGAAAACCGGCAACCAGACCACATTGGGGAAAATCATTAGGGTTGTTTATGAAGCACAGGAGAGTAAGGGCAGCACCCAAAGAACGGCGGATCAATTCGCCAAATATTTTACCCCGGTTATTTTAGGAATCTGTGCTTTGGTTTGGATGTTCTCACAGGATCTGATGCGAGTGATGTCGGTTCTGGTTATTGCTTGCCCGTGTGCCCTCGTCCTGGCGACACCAACAGCCGTTGTAGCAAGTATCGGAAATGCAGCCAAGCGTGGAGCGCTGATCAAAGGTGGCATTACCCTTGAGACAGCGGGTAAAGTGACTACTATTTGTTTAGATAAAACGGGGACATTAACTCTGGGCCGTCCTCAGGTTGTAGAGATTCAACCGTTTGCCTCGCATAGCCAAGAAGAGGTCCTCTCTATAGCAGCTCTTGCCGAAAAGCGTTCGGAACATCCCTTAGCCGGCGCGATCATGAAGGAAGCTAAGCGGAGGAAACTGTCCATTCCAGATCCCCAGGAATTTACCTCTATTTTTGGATGCGGAGTTCATTGTCTGTATGAGGGCACAACAATTGAGGTTAGCAATCGACGTATGTTGGAACGACTACCTGACAGTGAAGTAGGCAGAAAATTTTTGGATGCGCAAGAGGAAATGGGACGAACGGCGCTGCTGGTGCTGAAAAATGGAGAAGTCATAGGGGGCATCTCCATCGCTGATACTCTGCGGGAGCAAGCCCTACGGGCGATTGAAGAAATGAAGAAATCCGGCATCAAGAGGATCATTATGCTCACAGGCGACAATGAAAAGACAGCCCGTTCGATCAGCCAGCAAGTCGGAATTACCGAATACAAGGCGAATTTATTTCCTGAGGAAAAGCTGGAATTTATCAGGTCCTTACAAAAAGAGGGGGAAGTCGTAGCGATGGTCGGTGACGGCATTAATGATGCTCCCGCCCTCACTCTCTCAGATGTAGGAATAGCGATGGGCGCAGCGGGAACAGATGTAGCGATTGAATCGGCAGATATGGCCTTAATGGCGGATGACCTACGAATGGTTCCCTTTACACTCGGTTTGAGTCGCAAAGCTTTGAAGATTATTAAGCAAAATATCTGGGTATTTGCGGTGTGTGTAAATATTGTGGGAATTACCCTAGCCACATCCGGCTTCCTTTCACCGATTGCAGCGGCTGTCGTCCATAACCTGGCATCCTTCTTTGTGGTTTTGAATTCAGCTCGGATGCTCACCTATAAATCGAATTATTCTGGAACCCAAAAGTTCTTTTCCTCCAAGCCAGCCCAATCTGCCGTATAAAAAGAAGATTGCAGCATTAAATGAGAGCAGATATTGATTGGGAAGACGCCAAGCAAGAGATGACGCATTACAAGAGATGACGCATTATTTGAAGCAACTGATCCAAATTGATACCTTAATCGGCCGCCATGGAGAAACCGTGGCGGCTCATTACATTCGGCCCGTAATGGAAGCCAATGCTTTGTTGGGCACGATGAGAACCTATTCCGGGAAAAGGCTCTCTGATCTATCACAGACCAGGTGAGGTGTCGAATCAAGCACTAACTACTAACTACCGCTCTCTCATCTTGCCGATTAGTTCATCTTATCCTAAGTAACCTGCCTTACCTTGGTCATTAAGTACTGTTTTGGATAAGTATGCGTTACTCATTTTGAACAAATGACAACTGGAAATTGAGCTCCTAATCTTTAATCTGATATAATAAGTTCAGGGATATTTTCGAGACGATATACCCTAATTATAATCGTTTGGAGGTTAGCAAATGGGCTCACATCATAAACACCATAAAAGTGTCATAAATCGATTGGCACGTATCGAAGGTCATGTTCGCGCAATCAAAGAAATGGCAGGGCATGATCGAGATTGTGGCGATTTACTTATCCAAATAGCAGCTGCTCGTTCGGCGTTGGATAATGTCGGAAAATTAATCTTGAAAGATCATTTGCGTGAATGTGTTGTAGAAGGAGTGGAATCAGGAAATAAGGAGAAGGTTCTAGCTGACTTGGAAGGAGCGCTAGATAAATTTATTCGTTAGATTTAAGAATAGCGCTCGCCATTATGATAGTGAGCCACCTTGCTGATGTCACTGAGCAACCGGGAAGACGTAAGGAAGCGATGAACTTAAGCCAGCAGAGCTAGTTCGTTACGGTCAACACAGATCCTACGGAAGATAGGGGAGCGTGGATGTTGAGGGCATTTTGGAACGTGGAATACATTGCTTTTAAAAACTTTGGAAAGACAGCTGGCTCGGGTCCGTATATCTATAATCACCTCCATTGTAAAATGACAAAGACCATGAAAATAATAACCAGACTTAGTGTCAGGTCATTATTTTCATGGTCTTTGTTGATCATAAGAAGTAAGTTGTCTATGACTATAGTATCCTAGACAAAAGTGCTAATCTCTTCTTAGTGTAGGGGTTATTATTGCTGTTTCTGTTTCTGCTTCTGCTTCTGCTTAGTTCAGGATTTTATATGTACGAAAATTCGTAAGTTAGAGCAGAAAATAGTTTTGCTTAGAGACTAATTGCTCTCTGCCGTTTTTACTTATATAGCTTTTTATCATGCTTTTGGCGCTTTCTTTTAAGTTGACAGACCCAATTGCCATAGTCTTCGTACATCTCACCCCCTAGTGTTCTAATCATACGCGTACCATTCATCGTCTTGGCTTCAGGTACACCGTAAAGGGAATTGGTTAACTGAGTAAGTATAGTAATGACTCGATTATCTCTCACGATGAGCACGACTTGATAACCCTCTTGTGTAGGATCTGGGGCTAGGTAATATTGGGTATATTTCGTTTTGTTAAAAATATAAGCGACAGTAGTAGCTTCCTCAAAAGATACCCTGCGTGCAGTTCGTAACCACTCCTCGGTGAAGCGGTTAACTGTGAGTGGGTCTAAACCGAGTCTGCAGACGATACCCTCTAAGCTATGGACCGTGGCTGTAATCATGACGTTTCGCTCCCCTCTCTTTATAATAATTAACACATATTTTCGCTTTAGAAATTCATCCCTTAGGTAACCTACATATCAACTCATTAATGTTCTTGAGATTATCATGCAGTAGGCATAGACGGCATAGACTGTGCCTGAGACCTAGAAATTGTTCCATCAAGCGGTTTGTACTTGGATAGATCAAATATTTGGTTAGGAATACTTTTTCTTATTCAGAAAATAAATAAACCTCCCGCAAATAAAGCAGGAGGTTTATAAA